>NZ_DJDT01000374.1 GCF_002432345.1 Pedobacter sp. UBA5917 | reverse complement strand
GCAGGAATACATTTTAAATGCCAAACCTCCTGTTTTATTAATCGCAGGCGGCAGACCTTCGCAAGCTAAACCTTTCGAAAAAGCCGGCATTAAAACGTTTTTACACGTACCGTCAGCCTCTCTTCTGGATATGTTCCTGAAAGAAGGTGCCAAACGCTTTGTTTTCGAAGGCCGTGAATGTGGTGGCCACGTTGGTCCCCTATCCAGCATGGTGTTATGGGAAAAACAGATCGAACGTTTGTTAAAAGAGGAAAATGCAGGTCAGATCAGCGTTTTCTTTGCAGGCGGAATCCACGATGCTTTTTCTACTGCTTTTATTTCGGTAATGGCTGCTCCTTTGGCAGCTAAAGGGATGAAAATCGGCGTTTTAATGGGCACAGCTTATTTATATACCAAAGAAGCGGTAAGCACTGGTGCCATTTTAGATAAATTCCAGCAGGAAGCTATGCAGGCAAACGAAACTGTGCTGCTGGAAACTGCTCCAGGGCATGAAACCCGCTGTTTAAACTCTTCATTCGCCACTTTCTTTAACGAAGAAAAACAAAAACTTCAGGCCGAAGGGATGGATAAAAAAGAGATCTGGGCAAAACTCGAGTCGCTTAATGTTGGCCGTTTGCGCATTGCTGCAAAAGGAATTGAAAGACGTGGTGATGAACTGGTAAAAATAGACGAAGCAGAACAAACCGACCTGGGCATGTACATGATCGGTCAGATTGCCCCGATGCACAAACACGTGATGTCGTTGCTAGATCTGCATCAGGATGTAGCCAACGAAAATTATACACATATATTAAATGCAGTACTTCCTGTTCCTCCGGTTAATAAGGCAAAAGCGCTTGATGTGGCCATAGTGGGTATGGCCTGTATTTTCCCTGGGGCTAAAAACCTCGAAGAATACTGGCGTAATATTATTTTAGGTAAAGATTCGGTAACCGAAGTGCCTGATGAAAGATGGAACAAAGAGCTTTATTATAACCCTGATTCTACAGCTGGCGATATGTCGCACTCTAAATGGGGCGGTTTTATCCCGAGGATTGATTTTGATCCGCTCGAATTTGGTATTCCACCACAATCACTTGCCGCTATTGAGCCAACACAACTGCTTACCTTAATGGTGGCCAAACAGGCTATGCAGCACGCAGGTTATGCGGATGGTGGTGTAGATAATGAAAATGTGTCGGTAATTATTGGTGCCGAAGGTGGAAACGACCTTGCCAACAGCTATAGCTTTAGGGGATATTATAAACAGATTTTTGGCGAAATGCCTGCAGAGGTAGATGCCGCTTTACCAAAAACAACAGAAGATTCTTTCCCAGGTATTCTGGCTAACGTAATCTCGGGCAGGGTAACCAACAGGTTAAACCTGGGCGGCAGAAACTATACCGTTGATGCGGCCTGTGCTTCATCTCTTGCGGCAATTGACCTGGCCTGCCAGGAATTATTTTTAGAAAAATCAGACATGGTTTTGGCCGGCGGAGCCGATCTGCACAATGGTATTAACGATTACCTGATGTTTTCGAGCACACACGCACTTTCTAAAAAAGGAAGGTGCGCCACTTTTGATGCCGAAGCCGATGGAATTGCCCTTGGCGAAGGCATTGCCATGATTGTATTAAAAAGATACGACGATGCTTTACGCGATGGCGATACCATTTATTCTATTATTAAAGGTGTAGGCGGATCGAGCGATGGAAAAAGCCTTGGCTTAACCGCACCACGTAAAAACGGACAGGTAAATGCTCTGGAAAGAGCTTATAGCCAGGCCGGGATCACCCCTTCATTAATCGGTTTGGTAGAAGCACATGGTACAGGTACCGTTGTAGGTGATAAAACAGAGATCAGCGCATTAACCGATATGCTCAACCAATCGGGCGCAACCGCCGGGCAAACACATTTAGGCTCGGTAAAAACACAGATCGGCCATACCAAATGTGCTGCTGGTATCGCCGGTTTGATCAAAGCATCGCTATCGGTTTATCACGGTATTAAGCCACCAACCATTAACTTAAAAACACCTAACAGCTTTTATAACGCACAAACCAGTCCTTTCGCTTTCCATACCGAAGCTGGTTTATGGATGGAAGAAAAACGTTATGCTGGTGTTAGTGCTTTCGGTTTTGGCGGAACAAATTTCCATGCCGTATTGGAAAGTGCAAAAAACACAGCAGGTAAAGATCCGATCTTAAAATCATGGCCGTCTGAGCTTTTTGTTTTCAAGGGCGACACCTACGAAGAAGCTAAAACCCGCCTGGTTTCGGTTAAAAACCTTTTGGAACTGAATGATCAGATCGAACTGAAAGATATTGCCTACAGCCTGGCAACAGCCGATGCAAAACCTGTTCAATTGAGCATTGTAGCCAACCATGCCGAAGATCTCGTAATGAAAATCGACCTCGTTTTATCTGGCGTTGAAAGCAAAGACACCTACCTCACTAAAAAACAGGAGGGTAAAGTTGCCTTTATGTTCCCTGGTCAGGGCAGCCAAAGGGTAAATATGGCAAGGGATCTTTTTGTGGTTTTCCCTGAAATGAGGAAACTATTAAAAGCTTATCCCGAGTATGAAAAAGTCCTTTTCCCGAACACTGTATTTAACGATGCTGATGCCAAGGCACAAAAAGAACAGATTAAAGATACCCGCATGGCCCAGCCGTTGTTAGGTATTGTAGATCTGGCCATTGCCAACTTTTTACGCTCGCTGGGCATTGTGCCCGATATGGTTGCCGGCCATAGCTATGGCGAATTGCCTGCACTTTGTTTTGCCGGTGCTTTCGAAGAAGAAGCTTTGGTGCACCTAAGTGCCGAAAGGGCTCTGGCCATTTTAAATGCTGTCGAAAATGGCGACCCGGGTACCATGCTTGCCGTAAGTACCAAACAGGAAAACCTTGCGCAATACCTTAATAACATAGAAGAAGTTTACCCGGTAAACTTCAATGCCCCAACACAATGTGTAATTGCAGGCAGTACCCAGGGCATTGCCCAATTGGCAGCGGTTTTAAAAGATGCCAAAATATCTTTCCGTCCGCTCGAAGTAGCCTGTGCTTTCCACAGTCCATTGGTTGCAAAATCGAAATTGCTTTACCAGCAGGTACTATCAGGTGTAAACTTTAATGATCTTAAAATTCCGGTATGGTCTAACACCACTGCAAAAGCCTATCCAACTGAGGCCGCTGCTATAAAAGAGCGTTTAACCGACCACTTGATAAAACCTGTCCTTTTTGTTGATGAGCTTAGGGATATGTATGCTGCCGGAGCCAGGGTTTTCGTAGAAGTTGGCCCTGGCAAGGTGCTAAGCGGCTTAACCAAAGCCTGTATTGGTCAGGATGAAGTGATCCTGCATACCGAAGATCAGGGACAGAACAAATTAAGCAATTTATTAGGCACACTGGCCGGCTATATGGCCACTGGTCGCGAAATTAAACTCGAAAAATTATTCGAAGGCCGTTCAGTTAAAACGATCAAACTGGATGAACCTTCCAATTATAAAAAAAGTCCGGCAATCTGGTATGTGAACGGTCAGCACGCTGTTCCATCAACAGGTAAACTTCCGGCAAATGGTGCATCACCTATTACTAAACCGATTATCCTTATGAACAACACCTCTACCCAAACTGAAAATCAACAGGTTAATGGCTCGGCCAAAGACCTGATGATGCAGGAATACCTGCACAGCATGAAAATGCTGATTCAGGCGCAACGCGATGTCATGCTTTCCTTTTTAGGGCAGGCACCTGCAATGCCGTCGCAGATTATCAGTCAACCTTTAACATCATACCAAACCCCTCAACCGGTACGCATTGAAAACCAGATTACGGTAAAACAAGAGGTTCCGCAGGCACAAACCATAGAAGTAATTGCGCCTGTAATTGCAGCAAAAGACCTAAAATTGGTGCTTTTGCAGATTGTGAGCGATAAAACCGGCTATCCACAGGAAATGCTGGGCATGGAAATGGATCTTGAAGCCGATTTAAGTATCGATTCGATCAAACGTGTAGAAATTATAGGTGCATTACGTACCGAACTGGGCGGTTTCTCTCAACTGAACCTTCCGGAAGATAAAATTATGGAACAGCTTGCCGGACTGAAAACCTTGAACAGTTTGGTAAACTGGATTACCGAAAACACCGCGCAACCAGCAGCTGTTAGTACACCAACTCCTGTAGCCACGCCTGCAAGCCTGGCGGAACCTGCAAAATTCTCGATCGACCAGTTAAAATCGGCCATTCTTGATGTGGTAAGCGAAAAAACAGGTTATCCTAAAGAAATGCTCGGCATGGATTTAGATCTTGAAGCCGATTTAAGCATCGATTCGATCAAAAGGATGGAAATTATTGCTTCGTTAAAAGAAAAAATCGGTTTTGGTGCCCAAAGCGATCAAGCTGATGATTTAATGGAAAAACTGGCGGCAATTAAAACATTAAATGCCCTGGTTAACTGGATTGCAGATGTGGAAGCAGAAAGCTCGGAGGTGCTTACAGAAGCAAAAAAGCTTATTGAGGAGAGCATCGATGATCAGGCCGTTAAAGAAAAATTATCGCGTTTGAGATTTGAGCTAACTCCTGCTGCATTAACCATTACCGAAGCAGCCATACTAAAAGGCCAGCGTTTTGCCTTAACCGACGATGGTGGCGGACAAGCGCTTAAAATTAAAAAAGTACTCGAAAAACATGGCGCAATTGCCGATCTGGTGAATTTTGAAGATCCGTTAGACGGTTATCAGGGACTTATCATCCTGAACATGTTCGAAGCACAGCGAAAAGTGGGTATCCTCGATCATTTCGCCACCATTAAAAAACTAAATTTTGATACCGTAAAATGGGTATACCTCATTGCGGATACCAAACAATATTTTAATGAGCAATCGGATATTTCTTTCTTAAGGCATTACCAGGGTTATTCTGGTTTCTTTAAAAGTTTAGACCGCGAGTACGAACATACCAAATGCCGTTTCATCAGTCTGGAAACTAAAATGTCGGCCGATGAAATCACCAACATTACCTTAAATGAAATACTGAATCCGGATAAACCTTCGGAGATTATTTACAACGACAATAAAAGGCACATTATGGAACTGGTGCCCCACCAGCTCAGTACCGAAACCGATGCGCATATCCACCTGGATAAAGATGCCGTGGTAATGGTTTTAGGTGGTGCACAGGGAATTACAGCCGAACTGATGATCCATTTCGCCAAAGATTATCCTTGTAAATATATCCTGGTTGGCCGTTCGGCAAACCCGATCGCCTCCGCAAATGAAGTCAGTGCTTCATTAAAAACCAAAGATGAAATCAGGCAATACCTGATTAAACAGGGAGAAATTAAAAAACCTGCAGAAATTGAACAGGAAACCAACCGGATTTATAAAAACAACCAGATTTTACGTTGCATTGCAACTTTAGAAGAAGGTGGTTCTACCGTAGTTTACGAATCGCTTGATCTTAAAGATGAAGAAGCTTTAACCCGTTTGATTAACCAGGTTTACGAAGATTACGGCCGTATTGATGGCGTGGTACACGGTGCAGGCTTACTGGAAGATAAATTGTTCCACAGTAAAACATCCGAATCATTCGGACGTGTTTTCGACACCAAAGTAACCCCATTAAGGGTGCTTGCAGAGCAATTACGACCTGAAACCCAGTTTGTAATCCTTTTCTCGAGCATTGCTTCTGTTTACGGTAACCGCGGACAAACCGATTATGCCGCAGCAAACAGCGTAATGGACAAATATGCATGGGCTTTAAAACAGAAAATCCAGGGAAAGGTAATGGCCATTAACTGGGGGCCGTGGAAAGGTGCCGGCATGGTTTCGCCAACTTTGGAGAAAGAATACCAGCGCAGGGGAATTGCATTGATCCCACTACAGGATGGAATGGAAACTTTCCTTAACGAACTAAAATATGGTAAAGAAAGCCAGGTACTGATCATGGCTGGAAACACCTGGACATAGAAAGATCGATGTCGATATTTTTAACCAATAGTCGTCATTGCGAGAAGGCTTTTTCAGCCGACGAAGCAATCTTTCTTGCAAGGATAGCTAGCAGGAAAGATTGCTTCGTCGTTCCTCCTCGCAATGACGAACCTTTAATTAATAGAACTAAAGATTAGAAAGATCCCCTAAGCGAACAAGATGAAGAAGAGCGATGTAGCAATTATTGGAATGTCATGCATTTTTCCGGGTGCAAAGGATATGCAAACCTTTTGGGAGAATATCATCAACCGGGTAGATTCTACGCAACAGGTTCCGGCAGATCGGATTGATCCGGTGCATTTCGACAAAAATTTAAGCGGAGTTGATCGTTTTTACTGCAACCGGGGCGGTTTTATCCCCGATCATCAGTTCGACCCGCAGCGCTTCGGTATTTTACCATTAGCGGTTGAAGGTACCGAACCCGATCACCTGTTAACCCTCGATCTGGTTCACCAGGCACTCGAAGATGCAGCGGTATTCGAAAAAAAATATTCCCTCGATAAAACCGGGATCATCATTGGTAAAGGCAATTACGTTGGTCCTGGGGCAACCCGTGCCATCGAAATTGTACGCACAGGCGAACAGATTTCGAGCGTACTGAAAGATTTGATGCCTCAATTAAGCGAGGCAGAAATAGAAAAGGTAAAACACGAATTCCAGTTGCGTAAAGGCCGTTTCAGTGCCGATACCGCAATGGGATTGATCCCAAATTTAGTAGCCTCATTGGTGGCAAACCGGCTTAATTTAGGCGGTTTGGCCTTTACTTTAGATGCAGCATGTGCCAGTTCGCTCATTGCAGTTGATCATGGCGTGCAGGAACTGAACAGTGGCCGTTGCGATATGATTATTGCCGGCGGCGTACATTTAGGCCAGAATGCGGCTTTCTGGAGTATTTTTTCACAACTGGGTGCCTTATCCAAACAGGAAAAAATCAAACCTTTCGATCAAAATGCTGATGGACTGATTATTGGCGAAGGCTGTGGTTTTGTGGTGCTTAAACGCCTCGAAGATGCCATCCGCGACCAGGATAAAATTTATTCGGTAATTAAAGGTGTGGGCATCAGCAGCGATGGCAGCGGAACCAGTGTAATGAGCCCATCGGTTAAAGGCCAGTTAAAAGCCATTACCGAAGCATGGAAAAATGCCGGACTGGAAAGTAAAAATATTGGCTATTTAGAAGCCCACGGTACTGGTACACCACTTGGCGATAAAACCGAGGTGGAAACCCTGAAACAGTTTTTTGGTCAGGATGCAGATCTGCCAAAAGCTGGTATCGGTTCGGTTAAATCAAACATCGGCCATGCGATGCCT
>NZ_DJDT01000335.1:3962-4355 GCF_002432345.1 Pedobacter sp. UBA5917 | reverse complement strand
CACTTCAGTCGAAATGACGATAATTTGTATGTATTCCAAATGTTACCTTCTCAAAAATAAACCTTTACCCCCATCGGTAGTCTTTATCTCAACTATAAAACTAACCGAATGAAACAAATTTTTACGCTTTTCCTTATTTTATCATCATTTTATGTTTATGCCCAAAAAACCGGTTCGGTTAGCGGCAGGGTTATCCAGTCGAAGGATAAAAAACCGATCGATTATGCTTCAATAGCCATCAAAAATCTCAGCGATTCGAGCATGGTTGGTGCAATAAGTACAACTGAAGACGGAAAATTTGTATTTAAAAACCTAAAACCCGGAAATTATAAATTATATGCTGCGTTTTTAGGCTTAAAAAACACCACAAAAGATTTTACCATTGCTGCCGAT
>NZ_DJDT01000335.1:0-3801 GCF_002432345.1 Pedobacter sp. UBA5917 | reverse complement strand
GCGCCGATAAAACGGATGTGGCTTTGGGCGATATTGTTCTGGAAGGTGGCGCCATCGATCTTCAAACAGTTGATATCAAAGCTGAAGTTCCGCCCATTGTGGTGAAAAAAGATACGCTCGAATTTAATGCGAGTTCTTTTAAAGTGGTTGAGAATGCCGTGGTTGAAGATCTTTTGAAAAAATTGCCCGGGGTAGAAGTAGATAAAGCCGGAACGGTAAAAGCCCAGGGCGAAACCATTACCAAAGTGAAAGTAGATGGCAAAGAGTTTTTCGGTAATGATCCCTTGCTGGCTACAAAAAACCTCCCGGCCGATATGATCGATAAAATCCAGATTATTGATGAACTTTCCGATCAGGCACAGTTTACTGGTATTGATGATGGCTCGCGTACCAAGATCATTAACATTACCACCCGAAAAGATAAGAAAAACGGTTATTTCGGGAACAGTACCGGAGGTTATGGATCAAACGACCGTTATGATGTAAATGCAAATGTTAATCATTTTAACCAGGATAAACGCCTGAGTGTAATTGCGCAGTTCAATAATGTAAACAAACAGAATTTTGGTGGCGGTTTAGGTGGCGGAAACGGCGGGAGCAATGGCGGCCGCGGCGGGATTACCGATACAAAGGCCGGCGGATTTAATTTCTCGGATGTATATGCTGATCAAACAGAAGTGAGTTTAAGTTATTTCGTTAATAAATCCGATAACCTTATTTTAAGGAACAGCGTAACACAAAACCTGCTGGGCAACGTAACCACGGTTTTCAATAATAACCAAACCAACAATTCTGATCGTTTAAACCACCGTTTAAATTTCATGATCGATACCAAACTCGATTCCCTAACCTCGCTTAAAGTACAGCCTAATTTAAGCTATACCGATAACGAGAGTTTAAATAATAGTAAGTACACCCGCGATTATAACACCTACATGATCGACGGTACGCAATCGCTCCGGAACCACAGTACAGCACCGTCTATTAGCAATAATATTCTGCTGCGGAAAAAATTTATGCGCAGGGGCAGAACGTTATCTTTAAATTTCAGTACCAGTATCAATAATAGCGACGCCGATAATTACAATACCAACCCGGAAACGAGGATAGAAAATGGGGTAACCACAAAAAAGACAACCGATCAGTTTAACGATCAGGAAAGTGAATCGCTTAACCAGAATACCCGTTTGGTTTATACGGAGCCTTTGGATAAAACGCTAAGCCTTGAATTTAATTACCAGAATGGTTATAACCACAATACCTCCGATCGTTTTACCTATAATTTTAATCCGGCCACTTTACAATACGACTTATTGGACCAGACTTTTAGTAATTCATATGAGAACACCATTTTAACCAATTCGGCGGGTTTCAGCTTAAATAAAATGGCAAAAAAATACAACTGGAACGTGGGAATGGCTGTTCAGAATACCGACAGAACCAACAATAATATCAGTGGTGGTTTTGTACTTAAACAAAATGTGTTCAACTATACGCCTTCGGCCATGTTCAGGTATAATTTTAGCAACAGCAAACGTTTGGTGTTCAATTACCGCGGAAGCACCAATCAGCCAAGTATCCAGCAGTTACAACCCATCCGTAACAATACCAACACGCAGAGTATCCCCGTGGGTAATCCCGATCTGAAACCCGAATTTAACAATACCCTCCGCGTAGCTTATAACACTTTTACCGTTGGCAAAAATAGGTCGTTGTTTGTAAATTTAAACCTTACACAAACCTCCAACCGATTTGCAAACAGTACCAGTCTGATCCAGAACGGGCCCGATCAGGGAAAACTGGCGGTTACGCCTGTAAACGTTAATGGTGTTTATTCAGGTTCAATATCATCCTCGTTAAGTCTGCCGATTATGGCCGAGAATAAATTGAATTTCCACATCAATGTAAGCGGTAATTACGATCGTGATGTGAATTTTACCAATTCGCTTAAAAACATTACCAATAGTTGGTCCATCACCAATGGTTACCGTTTGGTTTCCAATCTGGATAAACTCGATTTAACAGCAGGGGTAAACGGATCCATCAACCGCGCCACTTATTCTGTACAGCCCAATTCCAATACCCGTTATTATACTTTTAGTCCCAATATCAGCGTAAGCTATTTATTTCCTGGCGATATCCGTTGGTCTATTGATGCCGATTACAACCAGAACACCGGAAGGGGCGAGGCTTTCGATACCCATTTTACATTGGTTAATTCTTACATCAGTAAACAGTTTTTTAAAAACAGGGGCACTTTTAAAGCTTCGGTAAACGATTTATTGAACGAGAACCAGGGCGTAAGCCGTACCGCCAATAACAACACCATTCAGGATGTAAGTTACAATGTACTGCAGCGTTATTTTATGTTTTCGTTTACCTACTCCTTAAATCGGATGGGCGGTAAAAACAGGATCAGGGGAGGTGAAGGAGGCGGCAGAAACCGTGGTGGAAATGGCGGTGGAGGCTTTGGCGGAGGCAGGCAGCGCAACTAGATCATTTTAAGGTAAAGCTATGTAATTTTATAGCATCATATGGGTTTGGTTATTTGGAATAAATCTAAAGAAAGGCTAACTTGCGTCAAATTTAGCACATGAAACTGTCGCATCTAAAAATTGGAGAAAAAGGAACAATTGTAGCATTTACGGATTTAGATATGTCTGTAAAGTTAATGGAGATGGGCTGTTTGCCGGGCGAGGTGGTAGAAGTAGAGCGCTTTGCTCCACTTGGCGATCCCATGGCAATCCGTGTTGCTGGTTATCAGCTTTGCTTACGTAAAAGCGAGGCCGATGTGATCATTATACAATAAATAAGCTGGGTTTGGATATTAAAGTTGCGTTAGTTGGTAATCCCAATACAGGTAAATCTACTTTATTTAACCGTTTAACAGGGTTAAATCAAAAAATTGGAAACTTCCCGGGTATCACGGTTGATAAGAAAACCGGTTTTACCAAACTTGCCGGTGGCAGGGAAGCAGAAATTATCGATTTGCCCGGAACCTACAGCTTATATCCCAAAAGCTCCGACGAAAGTATCGTTTTTCAGGTACTTGCTGATAAAAACAACAATAGCCATCCCGATGTAATTGTGCTTATTGCCGATGCTTCTAATCTAAAGCGTAACATGCTTTTGTATTCGCAGGTGGCCGATCTTGGTATCCCTATGATTTTGGCTTTGAACATGATCGATCTTTCTGCCAAACAGGGTATTGAAATTGATCTGGATAAACTTGCCGAAAAGCTGGGTATCCAGGTAGTTTCTATTTCTGCAAGGAATAATATCGGCATCGATAAATTAAAGCAGGCCATTGCCAATACCAATAAAATTGCCACCCAGTTTCAGGATGTTGATGTAAATTTTCTGGCACCCGAAGCCATTAATGCCATCAAATCGAAACTAAATTCGGATAACGATTATTATGCCCTGCAGGTATTGCACCAGCACGAGCATCTTACTTTTTTTACCGAAAAAGAACAGGAAGAAATTGAGGAGATAGAGCAGTCGCATCATTTCGAATCTTCTAAAATCCAGGCAGCCGAAACCATTGCACGTTACAAACACTTAAGTACAATCCTGTCTGATGTTGTGGTGGATAAAGGAACCGAAAAGAAATTTTCTTTCAGCGATAAATTAGACGGCATTTTAACCCACAAAGTTTGGGGTTTCGCCATTTTCCTGTTGATTTTATTCGTGATTTTCAATGCCATTTTTGCCTGGTCGTCTTATCCGATGGATTGGATAGAAAGCGGATTTGGATTTATTACCAGCATTGGGCACGACTATTTGCCAGCAGGAATGCTT
>NZ_DJDT01000289.1 GCF_002432345.1 Pedobacter sp. UBA5917 | reverse complement strand
GTCAAACAATTTAAAACCAGAGATTACCACCGGTTATGAAGGTGGTGTTGATTTTAGGTTGTTTAAAGGTTTGATTGACGGTACAGTAACTTACTACAATACCAGCTCAACCGGGCAGGCCATTACAGCCGGTGTGCCTATTACTACAGGTTATAGTTATTACCTTTTAAATACAGGCGAATTGACCAATGAGGGTTTGGAAACAGCCTTACATTTTACCCCCATCAGAAAAGGCGACTGGAAACTAACCGTTGGAGGTAACTATACTTACAACAATAACAAGCTGGTATCACTTTCTAATGATTTAACGCGCATAGGTGTAAGCAACAGCTCTACTATTTTCGGTCAGGTTGGAGCGGTATATCCGGTAATTATCGGGTCAGATTATATCCGTGATCCGGAAGGCAGGGTAGTGGTTGATAAAAACACAGGCTATCCTGTTGGAAAAACTGAAGGTAATATTTTAGGAAATACCATTCCTAAAAATAGATTGGGACTGGATTTTCAACTGACCTACAAAGGCTTGACTCTTTCTGGATTGTTTGAGTATAGATCTAACTATGTACAATACAGTACTGCAGGGTCAACTTACGATTTCTCGGGATCATCAGCCAGAAGCGCGTATTATAACCGGGAAAAATTTGTGTTTCCTAATTCATCATATTACGATGCTACGAGCGGAACTTATGTTGCCAATAACAGCGTTACCGTATCAGATGGTGGAGCGGGTTTCTGGACCAGCAGCAGTTTATATTCAAGTGTAACCAGCAATTATGTGTATTCGGGTAACTACTGGAAATTGAGGGAGCTTGCATTAGCCTACAAACTTCCATCATCGGTATTACGGAATGTAAAGTTCATTAAATCGGCTACCATCAGTGCGCAGGGCAGGAACCTGTTTATCTGGCTCCCAAAATCGAACGAATATGCTGACCCTGATTATAGCAATAACGGGGCTGACAGTAATGCAGTGGGTATTACTTCGTTATCGCAAACACCTCCAACAAGGTATTATGGCGGAACTATATCATTAACTTTTTAATGGCAAGAATTATGAAAAGATTTTTAAAACTAACTGTCCTTTTAACCATCATTTTTGCTGCGCCGGGCTGTAAAAAAGAATATCTGGATATCAACGACAATACAAACTCGGCCACCTCTTCTTCACCAGAACTGGTTTTGCCTGCCACTTTAAATAATACGGCGTCGAATTTTATTACTTATTTTAATTACGGTGCATGGATGGCGGGTTATCAGGCCAATGCAGGCGGTTATTCTTTCTCCGGATCGACTTTCTTCACCTATAACTGGAATTCGGGTACAAATAATGGGCTTTTTAACAGCGCCTACACTGATTTAAGAAGTTTCCAGTATATCATTACTTCAACTTCGGGCGTAAACAAATATGTACTGTTTAATGCGGTGGCCAGGATAATGAAATCGTACTACTATCAGATTCTGGTTGATGAGTATGGCAATGTACCTTACAGCGAAGGTTTAGCCGGTACCGATAATCTGACCCCGCATTACGATGATGCTGCAACAATCTATAAATCGCTGGTATCTGAAATCGACGCGGCAATCGCTCAGCTTAAAGCAAATGGTACAAGTACCGTAGTAAAAGCGTTAGGTTCTGCTGATGTAATGTTTGGTGGTGATGTTACCAAATGGATCCAGTTTGCCAATAACATCAAACTGCGTATTTTAACCCGTGCACAGGATGGTCCATTAGCCTCTTTTGCAGCTACCGCATTCGGAACTTTTTCTTCAGAAGGTTTTTTAACCAGTGATATATTGATCGATCCGGGTTATGTAAGTACCAGCGCACGTCAAAATCCGTTATGGAATACTTACCATTCATCTTACACCGGTAGCAATGGCGCTTACGCCGCACAGCAGATTCCTACAAAGTGGATTTTTTCATTCTACAATGGCACAAAACTAAGCGACGCAACACGTGGCGCACTGATCTATAAAAACTTTGCAGCCAATACCACGCCAACCAATCAATTGGGTAACGAAAGTAATGTACCTTCGTGGATTTCAGGTTATCCGGCTTGGTACATCGGTGTTGGAACGGCATTGAGCGCACCGGCAGCTCAGGGAATAATTAAAAGCAGGGTAATGGGACAATTGATTATGCCTGCGGCAGAGACCTATTTCCTATTGGCCGAAGCAGCATTGAAAGGTCACACGCTGTCGGGCGATGCAGCAACAAATTTCGATAATGGCATCAGGGCTTCTTATAATTACCTTCAAAAAACGGGTACAACCACAACATCGGCAACCAGTACCGTTCTGGATGCTTATCTTACCGCTTATAAAACTGCGAACGCAGGTAGCTACCTGGTAAATTATAATCTCGCAACTACAAATGCACAACGTTTAGAAGCGATTATTACCCAGAAATATATCGCCCTTAATTTTGTAAATGGTTTTGAGGCCTGGCAGGAATACAAAAGAACAGGCTATCCGGCTATATCCGGAACTGGGGCAACTACAACATTTGTGTCGTTGCAATCGTCGGCTACTACGGCCGATAAATTACCTGTACGTAATCTGTATCCAACTACCGAATATAACTTAAACCCAAATGTTCCTACTGGATTAAGTGCCTATACTTCGAAAATTTTCTGGGACGTTAACACCAACTAGTTTTTAGATAATGAAAATAGATATGAAAAATTATAAAAA
>NZ_DJDT01000131.1 GCF_002432345.1 Pedobacter sp. UBA5917 | reverse complement strand
AATTCAGGGTGACGACCGCGGTTAAAAATACCGCAGGATAACCTTTGAGCAAATATTAATAATCGAACTCAGATTTATAGTTCATTGCCGTGGTGGTGGAGAGTAACAACTGACACCGCTGGCACAAATAAACTAATCACCAATGAAAAAATGAACCAACAAAGCAAACGTTTGTCTCATTTTTTCATTACATAGCTTTATTTCAGTCCGCTATACATAAATTAGCCTAAAACAAATTGATAATGAAATTTAGGCTTTTTCTACTGCTCTGTTTACTCAGTCAGCTATCCCTTAATGCACAGATATTAAAATACACCAATGGCAACAACGCCTGGAATCCCGATTCGTTGGGTAACCATAGGGTTGTACTCCAGTTTACAGGTACTGGCAAAATTGCCCATGCTAAAATTGATTGGCGCAGGAGGGATGAGCATCCCGAATTAAAAGGAATTATCGTTCAGGATGCAAATGGTAAAACGGTTTCGGCTGTTGGAACAGCTAATCTGAATAGAGAAAGTGCCGATGTATATTTCGAAACCTCAGGCGCAGGCAAGTATTATGTTTATTATCTTGCCTATAAAAACGAGGGTAGAAGCAATTATCCAAAAGGTGTTTACATTAAACCAAAACCCGCAGATGCAGCCTGGCTGGCTACTGCTAAACAGGTTAAGCTAAATGCTGCTGTTGCAGAGATCCAATCTATCGATGCATTCAACTCTTTTTATCCGATGGAAGTGATTGCCACAGCTAAAGAAACCAATTTAATTAAGGCAAAATATCCATCAGAAGCTTTTATTGTATTTCCGGAGGATAGGATATTCTCTATCAAAATGCAAAACGACCTGCCTTACCGTTGGGTACAGAAAGGTGCAGCTTCTTCATTTAACGGAACAGCTGGCAAAGGAGAAAATTATGCCTTTCAACTTGGCGTATTTGCCTTGAAAGATTTAAAGAACCTCATCGTGAGCTTTGGTGATTTAAAAACTGCCACTGGTAAAGTTATTTCTTCAAAGTATATCAACTGTTTAAATACCAATGGAACCAGTTACGACAACAAACCTCTGGTTGAAACGGTAAATGTAACCTCGGGCAAAATTCAGCCGATGTGGATTACCGTAAACGTTCCAAAAAGCACTGCTGCAGGAACGTATTCAGGTAAATTTACGGTTAAGGCCAACGGAAAATCGAAAATAATCGATGTGAAAATTACTGTTGGCAACGAAGTTTTAGCTGATGCCGGTGTGGGAACACCTAACAAACAAACCCGGTTAACCTGGCTAAATTCTACCCTTGCGCAGGCCAATACCGTTGTAGCGCCTTATACACCGTTAACGGTTGAAGGAAATGTGATCTCGCTTTTGGGCAGAAAATTCGAAATCAATGCCGATGGTTTCCCCAAACAGATCCAGACTTTCTTTAACGCAGAAATGACCGGTTATAACGAAAAACCAAATAATATTCTGGCAGAACCGATCCACTTTCATTTTTACAATACACCAAAAACACAGGAAAAATTTGTTCCTGGTAATTTCCAGATCACCAGTAAAGAAGCCGGAACGGTAAAATGGTCGGCAACGAATACTTCCGAAAACCTTAAAATGGATCTGGAAGGTGCATTGGAATTTGATGGTTATGTGCATTATGTAATTAAGGTTACGGCATTAAAAGATGTGGAGTTCAGCAATGTCAATTTCCATATCCCATTTGATAAAGGCTCAACAAAATATTTAATGGGCTTGGGAGAAAAAGGTGGCTTTAGACCTGATACGGTAAAATGGAAATGGGATGTGGCCAATAAAAACCAGGACGCGGTATGGATCGGGAATGTAAATGCAGGCCTCTATTACAATTTAAGAGACGAAAACTACGTTCGCCCGCTGAATACCAATTTCTATCTCCAGAAGCCTTTATTATTGCCAAAATCGTGGGGAAATGGGGATAAAGGTGGAATCCAGATCAATGTGAAAGGCAGTTCGATGTTATCTGATAATTTTACAGGTGCCAGAAGTATGAAAAAGGGAGATGTGTTGTATTACAATTTCAACCTGTTGATCACACCTTTCCATTTAATCAATACCGATTTCCAGTGGGACAACCGCTTTTATCATAAATACGATGATTTAGATAAAATTAAATCAACCGGTGCTACGGTAGTGAATATCCACCATGCCACACCGATTAACCCATGGATCAATTATCCTTTTATTGAATGGAAAAAGATGAAGAGTTATATTGATGATGCGCACTCGAAAGGATTAAAGGTAAAAATCTACAATACCGTTCGCGAGTTATCGAACCATGCTTACGAGTGGCCTGCCTTACGGAGTTTGGGTACCGAAGTATATTCGCCCGGAAAAGGTGGTGGTTTTAGCTGGTTGCAGGAGCATTTGGATTCGAATTATATCGCCGCCTGGTTTGTACCCGAAATTAAAGATGCGGCCGTAATTAACAGTGGAATGAACCGTTGGCATAATTACTATGTGGAAGGCATGAACTGGTTGGTAAATAATGTGGGGATAGATGGGGTATATCTGGATGATGTGGCCTTCGACCGTGTAACCATGAAAAGAATTAAACGCGTATTAACGCAAAATAACCATCCCGGAATTATCGATCTGCATTCGGCAAACCAATACAATAAAAGCGATGGTTTTAACAATAGTGCCATTTTATACCTTGAGCATTTTCCTTACCTAAACCGTTTATGGTTTGGCGAATATTTCGATTATCAGAAAAACAATCCCGATTTCTTTTTGACCGAAGTAAGTGGAATTCCATTCGGTTTAATGGGCGAAATGCTACAGGATGATGGCAACCCTTGGCGCGGAATGATTTATGGTATGACAAGCCGTTTGGGCTGGTCGGATAAGAGCGACCCGAAACCATTATGGAAAGCCTGGGACAGTTTCGGGATCAAAGGATCTGAAATGATCGGTTACTGGAGCGAAAACTGCCCTGTTAAAACCGATAACCCTAAAGTATTGGCAACGGTATATAAAAAGCAGGGAAAAACCATGATTGCCTTGGCAAGTTGGGCAGATGGCGATGTTAAGGTTAATTTAACCATCGATTGGGCCAAATTAGGCTTAGATGCTTCTAAAGTTAAAATTACTGCGCCTGCAATTGATAAATTTCAAACAGCGGGAAGTTATCCTGATGGAAAATCGGTTCCTGTTGAAAAAGGAAAAGGTTTGATTTTGATAGTGGAGTAATCACCGAGCAGTGGTTCGTGTCTTCACGAACC
>NZ_DJDT01000308.1 GCF_002432345.1 Pedobacter sp. UBA5917 | reverse complement strand
GCATCAGAACATTTAAGTTCTTAAAAAAAATACGTTTTGCCTTCGTGGTTAAAATCATATTGTTAATTCTCCCAATCATCTGTACGGAATGAAGAAACCGGCAGGCTATCGTTCCCGAATAAATCGCCGGTTACAAAATCTTTAAAGGCGTAACGTACGGCTACCGGTGTTTTAACCTGCTCAGCTGAAACAGAAATGCTACTTCCGCTTATTGTTGCTTTTGCGGGATAAAATTTCCTGTCTGCTCCTGCTATTTCAAATAAAGCCAGTTCTTTTCCAAATGAAGTTAAGCCATTTGAAACATTTTGAAACTTGATTACAGCTTTATTTTTATCAACGCTTAACGATTCATAATTAGGACTTAGCGCACCAAAACCTTTTATGCCATAAGTTTGAGCCAGTGCCAGGTAAGCTAAACGTGTTCCACCCTGTTTTTTATTTGCCGGATGGATTGATTTTTCTTCGCCAATATCCATTAAAACCGCCATGCCCGAATTCGGAATTTTGGCGAGTGATTTACGCTGTGCATCCCGTAAAAAGGCCGAGTTAAACTTTCCGCCCACATGGTATGGAGGCAGCTGTGCATAGTTGTAAGGCGCAATCTGTGCATAGTAAAATGGAAAATCGCCATTGTCCCAGTTTTTCCGCCATGAGGCAACCATTGCCGGAAATAAATCTTCGTACCGATCAGCACGTTCGTAATTAGATTCGCCCTGGTACCAGATGGCTCCTTTGATGCCATAACCGATTACAGGATAAAACATGCCGTTGTATAATGTGGTAGGTGTTCGGCTTACTTCTTTGATGGTATCGGTTTTTGAAGGAATTTTAATTTCGGGAAACGCTTTTAAATCCTCTGGCGACATCCAGGCTTCTATTGTAGAGCCACCATAACTATCGTTGATGATCCCAATCGGAACATTTAACATTTCGCTTAATAATGAACCAAAATAATAAGCGGTGGCACTAAAACTGGAAACACTTTCCGGAGAAGCTAATTTCCACGGTGAAAGTTTGCTATTTTCCTGTCGTTCGGTAATAGAAGAACGCGGAACGGTATAAAGCCTGATGTTTTTGTTCGCAGATTTTAAAATTACTTCATTTGAACCTATTATGGGCTGACTTTTAAAGCCTTTCATGGGCATCTCCATGTTGGATTGACCACCACAGAACCATACTTCGCCGATCAGTATATCGGTTAAAACTAATTTTTCGCCGTCGTTAAATTCGATGTGATATGGGCCGCCAGCTGTGGGGGTGGATACTTTTACCTTCCACTTTCCGCTTTGATCAGCAGTTACCGTATAGTTTTGCTTATTCCAGGAGGTATTGATTTTTACTTTACCTGATGGTTTCGCCCATCCCCAGATGGCTACATTACTTTGCTGTTGCAATACCATGTGATCGGTAAAAATCGATGCCGGTTTTACTGTAGCCGATGCAATGAGGCAACAGGTAAGGTTTAGGAATATAAGGAGGATCAGTTTCATTATTTGTCTTTTAATAGTCGTCATCTCGTTCCGATAGCTATCGGATTTATTTTTTTAGCCACTACTATTGTTTTTCAATGGTCTAATGGCTACTTCGTGTTCAGCATCTTAATTGCATGATAGACCCTGAAATAAATTCAGGGTGACGATCACGGTGAATTTACCTACTCACAGGCAACCAAACCGACATTTCTGAGTGGCCACGGTTTCCCCAGGCAAAATAGGGTATTAATTTTATTTCGGTTTCGATGTTTTTACCATCAATTGGTCTGTACAGTACATTTTTCCAGTTATTTGGCTTCATTATTTTTGCATTTCCAACTAAAGCCATCATTTCTGCGCCGCTAATATTAATTGCTTTGGCTTCGAACCTGGTCGAAGCTGGAATAAAGGCATTAAAAATACTTTGCTTGGGCAGATCTGTAGATTCGAGACAATAAACAACCGGTCCACGTTTTACGGCTACCTGGTTTCTGTTTTCCTCAACTAAGGGATTGGCCTCAATCAATGTAGCTTCCATCGGGAGGTTTAATTCTACTACATCGCCCTTTTTCCAAAGCCGGTTAATTTCGGCGTAAGTACCGGAAATGGGTTTGATATTTTCAAGCTTTCCGTTAATGCTGATCTGTGCATCTTGTGTCCATGATGGGATTCTTAAAAAAAGAGAATAGGTTTTGTTTTCTGTTCCTTTAATGGTGATTTTGATTTTTCCATCCCATGGATAATTGGTTTCTTCAGTTAATGAAATTTTAGATCCATCAATTAATGTTGTACTTAAATTATTGCTACCATATAAGTTGAACCATAAACCTTTATCTGAAATACTATAAGCATAATCGCTTACCTCAGCAATGGTGCGCACCACATTTGGCGGACAGCAATTGGACAGTGCAATGTAAGGAACACGATCTTTAGACCAACGTTGTTTAAAAGGTAAATCATCTGATTGAGCTAATGGATTAGTATATAAAAAGTTCTTTCCATCAAGGCTTATTCCCGATAAAACACTGTTGTGTAGGGCCAGTTCCATTACATCAGCATATTTGGCATCGCCTGTAATCTGCAGCATACGCCAGTTCCAGAGTACGTTACCGATGTTTGCGCAGGTTTCGTTATGGGCAGTGAAATTAGGCAATTGGTAATCGCGGCCAAAAGCCTGATGGATTTTTTGAACATCAGCGGGGTTGTAAGAAGTTCCATCGGGCGAAGTACCATCATAAAGTGAGCCACAGCCACCCGTAATGTACATTTTGTGCTGATTCACATCGTCCCACATCAAATTCAGTGTGGTTAACAGCGAATCTTTGCCTGTTTCCGCGTATAAATCTGCTACTCCGGCATAAAGGTAGTTTGCACGTACAGCATGCCCCATGGCTTTCGTTTGTTGCAGAAACGGAATCCTATCCTGGTTATCGTCTGTACCATCATCAATTTTTCCCTTAATGGCGATTAAATGCTGTGCAAGTTCGAGATAGCGGGGATCTTTTGTGGTACGGTACATTTCTACAACCCCCATATAGTGCGAGGGGCAGATGGCATTCCGTGCCAATGTTGGAGAGGCCGATTTATAGAAATTATAGAGGTAATCGGTAGCTTTTTTGGCAATATTCAATAATGTTGTTTTTCCGGTAACACGGTAATGGATACAGCCGGCTGTCATTAAATGGCCGATATTGTACGATTCGAAGCTTAAACGGTCTTGAAATTGATTTTTAGAACCTGTTTTACGCTGCTCAATCATGGCCTTGGTGTAAATGTAACCATCTTCGCGCTGCGATTTTCCGATTACTACAATGGCCTTATCCATCATTTCGTTCAGCTTTGGATTTTTTGTTGAGGCATACAAAACCGCAACAGCTTCTAAAGTTTTATAATAATCGCCATCATGAAAAGAAGGACCTGCATGCGAACCAGTATCCAGACCGGCTGCGATTTCAAAATTCTTGAAAGCATGGCTAATTTTCGGATCGTTGTAAATGGCCCACATATTGGGAACCATGGTTTCGGTAGCTACTTTAAAACGATCGGCCCAAAAACCTTTCGTCCAGGTTACGTCTGTAAGGTTGATGCTGTGCAGCTTTGCATAAGGTGAGTTGGATGTATTCACCAAAGCTTTATCCTGTCCGTTTGCGACGAAGGATATCATACACAGCGCCACCAAAATGCTATTTTTTAACATATCCATACTTTATTTCTCCTCCCTCATAATCTGCACCGGGCCTAATAATCCGGCAGGGTTTAATGGTTTACCTTCCAGGCGGAATGGCGCAGTGGTTTTTGTAATTCGTTTATCTTCCGGTAACTTACTGTCGCCGATGAGGCGGTTTGCCCAGGTATTGGTTACTTCTATAGTGATCTGATTTTCGCCCTTTTTGATGGCTTTACTGATTTCTAAACGATGTGGAGCCGTCCATAAGGTGCCACAGTTAATGCCATTGATTTTGACTTCTGCGATACTCGAAAACTCACCAAGATCAATCCATAATTTATCATTTGTATTTCCGGCGAAGTTGAAGTTTTTGTTATAAACGGCTGTACCCGAATAATATTTAACCAGGCTATCTGAATTAGTGGTCCAATCAGTTAAATCGTTAAAGGTGATGGGTTTTGATGGACCAGCATAAGTGGTGTCGAAGTTAGCCTGCCAATTTTTGGAGATATTCTGAACGGTTTTTAAAATTGACCAATTGTTGCCAATAATTAATTGAGGCAGTTGGGATTGTTTTTCAAATATTACGAATACAGATCCATTTGCAGGTAACTTTAGCGAAAATTCAGTCCTGTCATCTTTTATAATCCAATTTTTCAGTGAAATGGTATCGCTGGTTGTGGGATTGTATAGTTGTGGGATCCTTCCTTTTATCCTGAATGAAAAATTTAATTCCCTTTCTGTATTTGCCTGGTTTGAAATGAAATATAAATCTTTGGTTCCCGTTCCCCGGTGTGTAAATGCAACATTTTTTGCCGGCAGTAGAAATGAACTTAACGTAGAAGGTACATAGCGAATATCTAAATCTTTTTCTATACCGAGACTTGTAAAATCAGTACCATAAAATGGAGCTTTATAAACCTCGCCCAATCCCAGTTTATTTACATAAATTGGTTGATTACCGCTCTTAAATGATGTAAACGTGTCGCTCCATATTTCTTTAACAATTCTTTCGAAACCAGTATTGTTAACCTGCTTAATTTCAGGTTGATATAGTGGTTTATCAGCAACAATTACTTTAGCTCCTGCTTTTATCAATTCCGAAAGTTTTTTAACCGTCGCATAACTCATGTACTGATAGTTCGGGTTCATTTTCATACTGCCCGGTATCACCAATATTTTATAGGTAGCGCCGCTTTCGAACACCACATTTCCATCTTTAACGGTTGCTGTACGCAATACATCGGGATTAAAACTATCGTAAGCATAACCACGCAATGGATTTACCCAGTTTTCGGGATCGGCCATGTTTGCAGAGTGGGTTACACCTGAGGGGATCTGCCGCAATGGCTCTCCAACGTTTGCCAGGCGTTTATTTTCGACTTCTACTACATCAGCTCCAAAAATACCCGGCATGGTTTCGACCAAACGATCTGGCAGTACCGAACGTCTAGGTAATTCTTCTCCGGTAAAAACGGCAATATCCACAACCGGTTTGCCCTGTTGCAATAAGTTTTGAGTGCGTTCTGCATAATCAATCCAGGCTTTTCCGGCTTTCCACCAGGTTTGATCGCGTTGAAAATATAAACCCACACCATCAAGGGTCATTCCGGGTTTTCTATCCGTCCATGGATTGTGTGTGAAAACGTGATATACCAGTTTGTTGATACCAAGGGCATAATTGCGATCCTGCAAGGTTTTCATATTGGCCGGACTTTCGTTCCAATCCATCCTTACGGTGGTAAAAGCTTCAGCCTGAATGATGTTTTTACCATAAATATGTGCTCCTGATATCGCATCCAACATATCGTTCGGTTTATCATGTGTAGGACTGTTTAGCCAGAACTCGCCCATCGGCACATCGACCGTTTTGTAATGCATTAAACCATCGCTCATCATGGTTGGGGCAATGCTTTCGGCTGTAAAAGTTACACCCTGCTCCTTCGCTTTTTGAGCAAGGGTTTTATAAAATTGATCGACAACCAGTTCTGAAATGGTTTTTCTGATATCGTAGAGGAAGTTCTCCGAAACACTGGCACTTTCTACAGGTAAACCAGTCATGATAGGCAAATAAGGTGTCAAATCGTAGCCACGGCGCTTTAAAAACTCAGCTTTAAAAACCGGTGACCAGTTCTGACTGCCACACTCCCAGCTATCAACATGAAAAACGCTTAAAACTTTTTTGGCAATTTCTGGTCCGCCATGTTTTAAGGCAGCACCATACCAATTGTCAAATTGTAATTTTACAGCTTCTGGATTGAATTTATCGCATTCCAGGCCCATTCCTCCACCACCAGTTGCATTGGTATGACCGGTTGAGGTATGCCCGATCCTTAAAATAGTCCATTTACCTTTTGGTGCCTGCCAGTTTAAGGTTCCATCAGGCTTTAATCTGCCTGTTAAATTGATGATCTTATTTAAGGGAACGCAAAGGTTTTTGGCAATCTGTTCATCTGTACTTCTTTTGCTTATGCGCCAAACTGAGCCATTTTTACCCTCAAACTGATTGATCTGAGCTTCGGAAGATAACCCGAGGTTGACCAATTTTAACGAAGGTTTCCATTTTGCGGCATCCAAATCTTCTGCTCCAGGTTCCGATCCTTTTTTGTCATAAATAAACCTGAAAAACTTAGCCGTAGTTGGTGTAATTGAATGGGTTACATCTTCGTCGGTATCCTGCCAGCCATGCCTTGGGGCTTCCAACCTGCCAATCGAACGGAAAATTTTACCATCATCGCTAACTTCAATGGCTAAACGTTGTGCCTGATAGTTATTACCACTTACTTTTATGGTTACGGTTCTACAGGTAAAAGGTTTTTCGAATTCGTATTGAATATAACAGGGTTCATTTGAACTAAAATTTTTCTTGTTACCGGGCTGAACCAGACCAGAAGCATCGGCACCGTTACTGGTTGTAATTTTAGGAATAACCGTGCGGGTTGAAGTTCCTTCTCCAATGGGCGACGGATAGGCGTAAACCGCAATATCATTATAATAATTTTGGGTAGATTCTGGTTGAGGTAAATTGATCTTATAATTTGAATTACTGATGGTTATTTTAGACCAGACTACTTTTTGCATAGAAAGCTCTGGCGTAATCCACGGACCGCCCGCCAATGCGAAACCATCGCTTACGTGCATGCCCAGTTTAAGGTTCAAACGTTTGGCCTCGTTCATGGCAAACTCAACCATAGTCCACCATTCGGGCGTAAGCTGAACTGACGGAGGATTGTAAACAGGTGTTTTATCTTTATCGGGACCTTGTATTGTCATTAAATAAGCACCGGCAATACCATTCGATTTCATGGCTTCCAGATCTGCTGTAATGCCGGCCTTTGAAACCGCACCTTTAACCCAATACCAAAATACCCAGGGTTTTGCACTTTCGTTTTGCTGCGCGAAAAGGCTGGCAGAAAAGCAAAAGCTAATCAGTATGAAGCATAAAACCCTGGTATATTGTAGATTCTTCATTATTTGTGTGTGATTTTGTAGCCCCTTAATCCGAAATAAAGGATAACCAGAAAACATACCAACGGAATGCTATAGCCGATCTGAATATTATCGCCATACATGTCGATAAGGCTGCCCATTCCAAATGGTAGGATGGCACCACCCACTATAGACATAATTAACCATGAGGAACCTGGCTTAGTGTCATCACCAATACCATCAATACCCAGTGCAAAAATGGTTGGAAACATAATTGACATAAAGAATCCGATAGCTCCCAGAGCATAAACCACATAAGAACCTTTACCTAAAATGGATACCAGACACAGTAAGATTGAAATTATCGCATATATTGCCAGAAGTTTATTTGACGAAACAAACTGTAGAATTGCAGTTCCTGCAAAACGGCCGGCAGTAAACAGAAAACCATAAACGGCTAAATAAGAGGCTGCCGTTTTCTCATCAAAACCTCCGCCCTGTTGTGCCATTCTGATAAAAAAACTGGTTACACAAACCTGTGCGCCTACGTAGAAAAACTGAGCCACAACTGCCCATTTTAAATGTTTATGGCGTAATGCTCCAAAAAAACTTCCTTTGGCTTCACCATCTATACTTTTAGTCTTAATTTCGGGAAGATTGATGAAGAAAAAGATAGCTGCAATAACCAATAAAACAATTCCCAATGTAATGTACGGGGTTTTAACTGAGGCTGCTTCTTCCAAAAAATAACTGCTTCTGGCAGTATCGGTCATGGCTGCCAATTCTTCTTTACTGTGTGATTTTCCGGAAAGGATAAATAATCCACCGATCATAGGTGCCACCATGGCGGCGAGACCATTAAAAGATGCAGCCAAATTTAACCTGTTGGTTGCTTTTGCAGGATCGCCCAGTACCGCTGCATACGGGTTAGCCGACGTTTCTAACATGGTTAAACCGCAACCAATGATAAACAAGGCAATTAAGAATGTGATGTAAGATAAACTATTAGCTGCTGGTACAAATAAAAATGCGCCGAAGGCAAAGGCCAATAAACCAGAAATCATCGTGGCTTTATATCCCCATTTTTTCAGAATCATACCGGCTGGAATGGCCATTAAAAAATAGGCAAAGAAAACAGAAGTATCGATCAGTGTAGATTGTCTGTTATTCAGATTACAGGCTTTTTTCAAATGTGGAATCAGGATGGAATCAAGATTGTGCGCCATTCCCCACAGAAAAAATAAACTTGTTACAAGTATAAAGGGCAATAAATATTTTTTTCCCGATGAGGGATCGCCTTCGGTTACAATTTCGGTGTGTGTGTTCACTGGATCATTTGTCATTGGTTCATTTGTGTTTAGTTCGATTTATTATGGTTCATTGGTGTATTTGTCATCTGTAAATTAGTCATTTGTGAAATGGTTATTAGCGCCTGGTTCATTGGTCATCGACTATTGGTGTATATCGTTGGTTAAAATCAGTTCTTCGGAATGATAAAAACAGTTAGCGTACAATTGAACTATGCGGTTAAAGCTGTCGCTATAGGCACCCAAACCAATGAACTATTGACCAGTGAACCAATGAACTATACTTAACTAATGAACTTTTTTAACAACCAAAAGATGGTCGCATACCAATACTACCTCCCCATGTTGGTTGATGATTTCTACATGTTCGGTTACGGTGCCGTATTCGGGCCTTTTACTTTCTCCTTTTTCAGAAATGGTGATTTCGGAATGGATCGTATCACCGATAAAAACCGGTTTTACAAAACGGAGTTTATCATAACCTTTACTCATGGCTTCGGGATTGATTTCTGAGGCGGTTAAGCCGATGCCTATGCTAAAAATCATGGTTCCGTGGGCAATGCGTTGTTTAAATGGTTGTGTTGCGCACCATTCGGCATCCATGTGATGCGGAAAAAAATCACCGGTATGACCTGCATGCACTACAAAATCGGTTTCTGTTATAGTACGGCCCAAGGTTATGCGTTTGTCCTGTAATTGATAATCTTCAAAAAATGTGGATTTGAAATACATAGTTTTATTCTTTGTGAAACTTCGCAGGTTTTCTTCATTAAACCTCGCAGGTTTTTAAAACCTGCGAGGTTTGTCTTGATTATTTAACTACTCTTTTTAGCGATACAATCGCTGTTCTCGTTCATCCTCGTTACAAACGAGGACGATAAATTTAATGTCTTCTTTTTTATTACGTTTGCGCTCGTTTCCAACACGATTTTATCGTTGTAGACAATAAGTTATTCAACGCCCGTTAGCGATTGCTATAACCTTTACCCCTCCAATATCACTCGATTGGTACGCACTTTCTACAACGGCCATGGTTTGGATTACATCTTCTACGCTGGTGTGCAGCACATCGGTCGAACCTTCGTTATAACGCATTAAATTGGCCATAGTGCCAATAAAGGCTTCGGGAAACCAAGATCCATCAAGCTTAACATGTTGCCATTCAGGTGTTTTTCCTTCTGCTACAATGCAATATTCAAATACATCTGGCACACCATGTGGATAATCCATCAGTAAACCTATTTTAGCTACAATTGCACCTTTCGTACCTTCCCATTTGATATAACTTTCCTGGTGGTTGGGGCCAAAATCATGATCGTGGTTGGTGTTGATTACCGCGTGCAGGGTATCGCCGTAGTCGAATAAAATGGTAGAGCGTGATGAAGACAGGCTTTTGGCCGGATGTTTTAAGGTTTTGGCTAAAATACTTTGGGGATTACCTAAAAAAGAACGGATCAGGTCAACGTAATGGATGCTGTGGTACTGGATTTCCAACCTTGGGTGGATAATTACATGTGGAAAAATCTCCCATGGTGTTTTAATGGTCACCCTAACTTCCATGTCATACAACTCGCCGATTAAACCTTTATCGATCAGGTATTTTGCTGCGCTAACGAATGGTGCAAAACGCAGTTGAAAATTGATTGCTGCTTTTAAATTTTTCCTCTTGCATAATTCGAGGATTTCTTTTGCCTGCGTAAAATCATCGCCCATTGGTTTCTGGATCAGAACCGCACTTCCATCAGGCAATTGCTGCAGTGTTTCGATGTATTGTTCGGGCATGATCGTAATATCATAAACTGCATTTTTTGGTGCAAGTTTTACCGCCTCGTTTACCGAATTGTATACATGCGGAATGCCAAATGCATCAGCTAATTTCTGCGCCCGTTCTTTGGTCCGGTTTACAATTCCATGCACCTCAAAACCGGCCATTTTATAGGCAGGAAGATGGGCATCAGCCACTATCCCGCCGGCACCGATAATGATGATGGGCTGTTTGGTTTGCGGCAACTCCGGTTTATATTTGATTTCAATACTCATTTGTCGGTTTCATTAATCTGGTTCTGTGCCAATTGTATTAGTTCTTCGGTTGCGGCATCGGTGTTGATGGCCTGCAAAACCATCTGATCAATTATCGAGGCAATTGCAGCCCAGTTCTGTTTCTGCGGGAGCATATTGGCCACTTCATGCAGTTGCTCCAGTTTATGGTAATAAGGGATAATTGAGTTGATTTCTTCATCTTTCCAGGTCGAGATGCGGCAACCGATCCCACCTTCTAAAGTGAGCTGTTTATCCAGTTCGGCAGCGAGGGCGAAACGGAGAAAATCGTAGGCCATGGCCTTATTTTTACTGCCTTTGGCAATGGTGTAAAGCCAATATACGTTTAACGATGCTGATTGCTGATCAGGTGCCGAGGGTAACAGTTCTACATCGATTTTACCTTTTACCTTCGAGTTCGGGTCAACCTCGCACATAGCCGCAAAACCGAACCAGTTAACCATCATGGCGGCTTCACCCTGTGAAAAAGCAATTCCCGCACCTACCGATTCGAATTCGGCCGATTTAGGGTGGACTGCAGATTTATCGTTAACAATTTTGCGGTAGAAATTTAAACCATCAATGGCGGCCTTTGTGTTGATCTGTATATAACCATTTTGATCAACCAGGCTTCCTCCCCTTGTCCATAACTGCAAACAGAAATCGAAAACGGTATTGTGGCCATCGGGGTAGCAGGCAAAGATACTCCCGTATAAATTTTCTTCAGGACGGTTAAAAAAACGGGCCACCTGATGGAAATCTTCCCAGGTTTTGGGAACTGCCAGGGCTTTTCCGAATTGGGCTAAATATTTAGTTTTTTCGGGTTCGTTTTCAAATAAATCCTTCCTGTAAATAAAACATTCAGGCCCATCGTGAAATGGCAATCCTACTACTTCCCAGCCGAAACGTTGCAGGCCTAAAAGTGATTTGCTCCACCCTTTGGGAAAGTCGTCAGGTTTGTTTTTGTTGATATAAGGGTTTAAGAGTTCGAAATCATTGTTGGCATATCCTTCCAGAACCCAATCGGTGCTGATGTGCGCGATATCGAAATCGCCATTTGCCAGGCCTTTTTGTGTGATGGTGCTATCGTAAAGTTCGTGCAGATCCATTACCACCATCTCCAATTTTAAGGTACAGCCGGAGATGGCACAATATTGATCCCAGAATTTCTGCATGGCAGTTTCAAAAGGTGCAAATTTGCGTACGGCGATCTTAAAAGTTTCTATTTGGTTATGCATTTGCAACGGTATTCTGTGTAATAAATTCTTTGATAATGCGCTCATTATCCTGTCCTAATTTTGGCGAACCTTTTGATGAAGTGAGTAACTCCCCATCGATGCGGATCGGGCATCTGGTTGTCTCATATTTGTAACCATCAACCATTTCCACTTCCTGTACCATGTTCAGCACTTTGAAACCATCGTGTGCCATCAGGGCGTTCCAGTTTAACACATCCGCGCACCATATATCGGCCGGTTCCAGTACCGAAAGCCATTGTTCGGTAGTTGCCGATAAAAGATGATCAGCTAAAACGGCTTTTATTTCATTGCGTTTATCGAATGCTTCACTCTGTTCAATATAATTTTCCAATGGTTCACAGGCCAATAAATTACCAAGCTGTGGAATAGAACCCATCGCCAGGGCTAAATATCCGTTTTCTGTTTGATAAATACCATAAGGCGCACCTAAATATGCATTTGCATTGTTCTTTTTCGAACGTTCGGGTAAACTCCCGCCATCATTCATAAAAGTGGTAATGGTTTCGAACTGAAAATCATAGGCCGATTCCATCATGCTGATCTGCACAAAACCACCTTCGTTTTTAATGGCTTTTCGATACAAACAGGCTAAAATCCCCTGTGCCAGATGTGCACCGGCCAGCATATCGATAATGGATAAACCCATCGCCACCGGACCGCTATCGGCATTTCCGGTTAAAGATGTTAAGCCGGTAACAGATTGTAAAAGCAGATCCTGACCTGGTTTATTCTTCCATTCGGTTTCGGTTCCATAGCCCGAAATTTCGCCATAAACAATATTTGGGTTTAATGCGACAACTGATTGATAATCGAAACCTAAGCGTTCCATTACCCCCGGGCGGAAGTTATGGATCATTACATCTGCTTTTTTGAGCAGTTCGCGTACCATTTCACAATCTTCTGTACTTTTTAAATCAACTTCAAAGCTTTCTTTATTTCTATTAATAGCATGAAAAACAGACGATTCGCCATTCATGATCAGGTTTGAGGTATAAAGGGTACGGCAAATATCGCCAATGCCCAAACGCTCAATTTTGATTACACGCGCACCCATATCGGCCAGGCGTAAACCCGCCGAGGGCCCCGAAAGGAACTGGCTGAAATCGACAACTAAATAATCTTCAAGCGGTAGCATAATTTTTGTTTTTTAATCGGTACTTCTCAATCATGGTCGTCATGCTGAACTTGTTTCAGCATCTTTCCTGCTAAATAGACCCTGAAATAAATTCAGGGTGACGGTGTGTATTTTAACTCTCCATTCCGTGGTTCGTGTCTTCACGAACCACTTTTTTTAACTTAACTCAAACTCCTTATCAATATCCGCTGTATTACCCCCCAACTTTGGAGCGGCTTTAGCTGCAAATAATTTTTCATGATCCAAACGGATTGGGCTTACGGTAGTCTTTATTTTTCTGCCATCTGTCAAGTTTAATTCCTGTTCGATCTGCAGGTTTTTATAGGTACTTAAAGCAGTGGCCGTTTGATAATTCAATACTTCTGCGCACCATATACCATGGTTTTCCAGAAGGTGGACCCAGTTTTTGGTATTTTCTTTTTTAAAGGTTTCGGCCAAACGCACAATCAGTTGATCACGGTTTTCGAAAGCAGAGCCGGCCTCCACATATAAATCGGAAATATCGCAATTGATAATCGCGCAGATATTGGGTAGGTTCCCCATAGCCATGGCAATATATCCATCGTTTGTTTCGTACATGCCATATGGCGCACTTAAATAAGCATGTGCACTGCCTTTTGCACCACTTCTATCAGGTAATTTTCCTCCATCATTAAGGTAGGTGGTAAGCACTTCGAACTGTACATCTAAAATAGATTCGAGCAAACTCACCTCTACAAGTACACTTTTATTGGTTTTTGCCCTCTTGATCAACGCAGCCATAATGCCCTGTGCCAGGTGGTTTCCGCACATAATATCCGAAACCGAAAGTCCGAAAGGTACAGGCCCGTCAACATCAATGCCCGATAAAAATGTTAATCCTGAAACCGATTGAACCAATAAATCCTGTCCGGGTTTGTTTTTCCATGGTCCCTCATTTCCATAACCGGTAACCACGCCATAAACAATTTTTGGATTGATTTTTTGAATATTTTTATAATCCAAACCGATTTTTTCCATCACACCCGGACGGAAATTATGTGTCATTACGTCTGCTTTACTGATCAGTTTTTTCAACCTTTCTAAATCTTCCGGTTTTTTTAAATCGGCAGTATAACTTTCCTTATTTCTGTTAATGGTATGGAAAAGCAAACTATCTTCATCCACAAAAAGGTTTTTGATGGATAACGACCTGCAGGCATCGCCTGTTTTTGGCCGTTCGATTTTGATCACACGGGCACCTAAATCAGCCAGTTTTAAGCCCGCTGATGGTCCGGCCAGGAACTGGCAAAACTCTAAAACCCAAAGTCCTTCTAACGGTCTGTTCATGATAACACAAAACTTTTAGATTTCTGATACAAGCTGTTCAGGGCTGATAAAACCTTGATTTCATCACCTCCGTTCATTAAATAGTCACGTACAACATCGCCTGCATGGTCTTGAAAATACATAGAGCCGTGGTAACGCGGCCGCAGAAAAGCCCTGTGTAAAGCGGGTAAGGTGTTTTTAAAATAATTTTGGCTCTGACGGTTCACTTCTTCGTTTTTCCATGCGGCCAAATGCCCTGGCTGACCACCACTCTCGAAAAACAATGTAGATTGACAAGCCGGGGATCCTACAAATTTTACATATTCGGCAGCGGTATCAACGGCTTCACATTTAGATGAGATGGCTAAGCCTGTTCCACCTAAAGTGCTCCTTAAATTGGTTTTTCCATTTAATGAAATCATATCGTGGAAATGCAGTGTTTTACGTGCATAGCCATTTCTCGAATAATTGGAATAGCCGTAAGCAAAAGGACAATAGGCAATTTCATCGGTTAAGGTCATGGCTTCATAAACCTGGATCGGATTTCTGTTAAAATTTGCTTTGTCTATTTTAGATGCCAGCTCGCGGTACATTTTTAAAACTTTCACACCGGTTTCTATCGAAACCACTTCCTCATCATTTTGGCAGGGATCTTCGCCCAAAGAACAGCAAAGGGTATAAAAATTCATTAATACATCAATCGGAATGCCTGCAAAGGCCACCAATCCTTTGTCGGCAAGTACCAATAAATCCTCGAATGACTGAGGCAATTGCAATCCTTTTTCGGCAAGTAAATCTGGCCGGGATGCGGCCACAGGTGTTGCTGCATCAATGGGTAAAGCCCATAAGTGCCCGTGATAAAAATAGCTTTCGTAAGATTGGCCGACCGAATTTTCTTCCTGATCATTCAGGTAGTCTTCGGATAAATATAAATCAAGGGGCACAATCGATTTAGTTTTTGCTGCAAAACCTGCCCATGGATGGTCGATAACCAATAAATCAAAGTTTTCGGCCAGTTCCTGGATAGAAAAATCGGCAAATTGCTGCAAACTTCTTTTTTCCCAGGTAATGTGAACATTTGGATGCAGTTCGGAAAACCGCTGTGCTGTTGCCACCATAGGCAAAAGCCCACGACTATGGTTCCAGGTTATCCCTTTTAAGTTTATTATCTTTTCCACTTTATTTTATCTAATGGTTGATGTTGCAACCAAGTATGTTTTTTTATTTATTTCGGTTGGTGTGACACCAACCGATAGTTAGCTCTAGTGGTCGGTGTCACACCGACCACAGCCTTAAGTCCAAGCCATAAGTGGTCCGTGGCGACACGAACCACGGTACGGTAGTACATTTATTTAACCGTTTTAATCGTTATCGATGCAGATTTCAAACCACCCGATGTTGCTGTTAATTTAATGTTGCCGCTTTTTTCTGTTGATTGCAGGATTGCCAGGCACAAACCATTAAATGCCTTACGGTAATTTGCTTTAAAAGGTTCTAAACTCGCCTGGAAACCGTTATCAACACCAGCGATAAAACCATTTCCTTCTATTTTAAAATCAACTAAATTATCAGCATTGGGCACTACATTTCCTTCGGTATCTAATATGCGTACGGTAACAAAAGAAAGATCCTTAGCATCAGCTTTAATGTTTTTCCGGTCGGCAATCAATTCGATTTTAGCAGGTGTTCCGGCCGTTTTTACTTCACGTATAAGAACAGTTTTGCCATTTTTCCTTGAAACCGCTTTCAACGTTCCTGTTTCGAAATTTACATTCCAAAGTACATGCAGCTCATCACCCTGTTTTGATTTTTTGCCTAACGATTTTCCGTTGAGGTACAATTCAACTTCATCAGCATTATTGTAGTAGGCCCAAACTTCAACCTGTTTACCCTTTTCCCAATTCCAATGTGGTAAAATATGGAGTACCGGTTTATTGGTCCACTCGCTTTGATACATGTAATAGGAATCTTTCGGGAAACCAGCAAGATCAACTATTCCGAAATAAGAACTCCGGGCCGGCCATGGGTAAGGTAATGGTTCACCCAGGTAATCAAAGCCTGTCCAAACGAATAAGCCAGATACATGGTCGTATTTTTTCGCTGCTGCCCAGGTTTCTTCGTGTGTTGAACCCCAATACGCAGAAACATTATCATAAGCAGAAGCCGACCATTCTTTATTGCCTTCGGTAAATTTCGTTTTACCGTCTTTCGGCCATCGGCGGATGGTATCTGCAGTATCGTAAAATCCCCTGGTTTGGAGCGCCGAAGTGGTTTCTGTAGCTAAAAACTTAACGCCAGGGTAATTCTTTGGAAAATCTTTATAAAGTTTATGGTTATAGTTTAGGCCGTAAATATCAAGTGCATTTGCCTGATAGATAAAATTTTTCTTTGCATCGGTTTCTGTCAAAGCAGAGATTACCGGACGAGTTTGATCCAGTTTTTTAACTATGCCAACCAGTTCTTTTGTAATGGCAGTACCCGTACTGTCAAACTGCTCGCGGATTTCGTTACCAATGCTCCAAAGAATAATGGAGGGGTGGTTACGGTCGCGTTTGACCATATCTTCGAGGTCTTTTTGATGCCATTCAGGAAAATTCAGGTGATAATCATTTTTGGTTTTTTTCTTCGTCCACATATCAAAGGCCTCATCCATTACCAGAAAGCCCATTTTATCGCATAAATCCAAAAACTCTGGTGCAGGTGGATTATGTGCCGTACGGATGGCATTTACGCCCATGGCTTTCATCGTTTCGAGCTGGCGTTCCATTGCACGTACGTTTATGGCTGCACCCAATGCACCTAAATCATGATGCAGGCAAACGCCGAGGATTTTCATCGGATTTCCGTTTAAAGAGAAACCTTTTAAAGCATCAAAATTGAATTCACGGATCCCGAAATAGGTTTCGTAGCTATCAATAACCTTATTATTCTGGACAATTTGTGTAACCAGTTTATATTGATAAGGTTTTTCTACAGACCAAAGCACTGGGTTTTTAACCGTCAAATTTCCATTTGCCGATATACCTGAAGTATCAATTTTTAATATTTGCGGACCACTTTTTGTTGCCAATTTTCCATCTGCAGCATAAATTAAATGGATTACCGATACTGTTTGCTGTTTTAAACTCTTGTTCTGGATTTGTGTATTTACATTAATCTTGCCGGTATTATTGGTGCTTACAAAAGTTCCCCAATGTGCAACCGAAACTTTGGCTGTTGAGCTTAACCATACGTTCCTATAAATGCCAGAGCCAGAATACCAACGCGAATCGGGCTGTGCTGAATTATCTACTTTAACGGCAACAATGTTTTTACCTTTTTTTAAAAACTTACCGATTTCGTAAGTAAAAGAGCTATAACCATAAGGTCGTTTACCTAAATAAGATCCATTTACCCAAACCTCGCTGTTTTTATATACACCATCAAATTCTATGGTAATTAAACGGTTCTTAAAATCAACAGGGGCTGTAAATTCTTTTCTGTACCAGCCAATTCCGGTGGGCAGGCCGCCACCTTCTGGTTTTGCCGGATTCTTCTCATCAAATTTGCCTTCGATGCTCCAATCGTGTGGTAAGCTTAGTTTACGCCATTTCGAATCGTTGTAGGAAGGTGACTTGGCTGAAGGTTCGTCACCCAGTAAGAATTTCCAATCTTTGTTGAAGTTTGTTCTTGAGCGGGGTGTTTTAGTTTTCGTCATTTCGATCGCAGTGGAGAAATCTATCTGTGGACTGTAGATTTCTCCATTCCACTTCGCTTCAGTCGAAATGACGGCTGGAAAAGGACGTGCCCCGCAATAACGTGATGCCCAGAAAACCAATATCAAAGCAAATACAACTTTAAAATTACCTTGCATCTTCATGTTAGTTCTTTGTTTCGTTTACAAAATCCACTTTACTTTTACCTAAATCTTTCGAAGTTGCTACAGCAATTCCGCGCTGATCCTGTTTGTTTACCGCACAATAGAAATGATAAACCACACCTTTGTACTTTAGTACAAAAGATTTGTGTGCGTACAATTCATCATATTTTTCAGAAGATTCGATCAGGTTATCACCTGTCCAATCGGTCCAGTTTACAAGGTCTTTTGATACTGCAAAACGGTTGAAAGAGCCTTTCCTATCCTGCCAAAAAGCGCCGAAGTAAAACATTATATAATTATCGCCAATTTGCTGTATCACAGCATCTCCTGTAATGCCAACAGGATGATGAAGCACAGGATTTCTATTGAAGCGTTGCCAGTTGACCATATCATCAGAAACTGCCATTCCGATACGCTCGTACCAGCGTGTTTTTTTGTTATTTGCCAGCGAATCGCCCACGGCATTGTAATACATCACGAAGCGGTGTCCGGTTAGCCTTTTCTTATCTTCTATTACGGTACTTTTAAAAAGTTTGTTGCGGTTTTCCCACCAGCGTACATCTTTATCTGATGAACTTAGAACAGGTTTTTCTAAGCGGCTCCACTCCTGCACAACCGATGGATGTTTGTAGCTGTAAGCCATCCCAATGGATAAAGGCTCCACTTCGTAACCTTTTTCTTTTCCTCCGAAATACGACATCCAGTATTTGCCATCAAATGGTTTTACACCGTAGCTTCCACCCCATTTTATGTCCAATAAAGCATTGTAGCCAGCCTTTTGGTTATCGTCCCAATGGCCTTCATCTGCAAACGACATCAATTTGCCCTGATTTTCCCAATGCAACAGGTCTTTGCTTTTTGCCAGCCAGGTTTCGTAACCTCTGCCGCTAAAAACCAGGTAGGTCATGTACCAATCTTTGCCTTTTCTAAAAACCGTTGGGCAATCCATTTTATGATCTTTATCTTCAGGAACCATCACCAAGCCGTATTTGAAAGGTGTTTTAACTTCCTGGTAAATTTTTTCCATCTCAACAGCAGGTACTTCGTGCTTACTTTGTGCATTTGATTTAAAGGCCCAAACAAAGAGGATGATCATGATGCTTATCTTTCTCATTTGTACTTTAAATTAAATTTGTAATAGCCCGATCCTATTGAAACTTTCGTTTTACCATTTTCGATCCCGGCATCCGAAAAAGATGAATTGTATGCTTCTGAAATCTCCGATTTTGAAAAAGCCGGGAAGTACACAACAGCACTTGTATTTACCGGAATATTTACTTCGAGAATGAAATTTTGATCATTTTTCTCCCATTTGGTGGATATTTTACCATAGGGAGAATTGTAACTTACATCGGCAGCAGTTAAATCGCCAACTATCTCGGGCGCTATTTTAATCTGGTTGAAAGCAATCGAATTTTCTGTCTGACGGATGCCACCAATACCACTGTATAGCCATTCCATTAAGTGTCCAAGCATAAAATGGTTGTTGGAAACCGTTGGTAAAGCAGCCCACGATTCGGTTAAAGCTGTAGCGCCTTTTGCAATCTGCATGCCATAACCAGGAACATCAGAGCGACTGTTCATATCAAAAATTACATCCGATTTTCCGGCATCTTCCAGCACCCGCAGTACATATCGGTAACCGATATCGCCGGCGGTTAAACTGTTTTTCCTATCGCGGATATCTTCAACCAGGTTATCGATTACGGCATTTTTATCCTCTTCGTTAACCAAACCCAAGTAAACCGCCATTGCATTTGCGGCCTGAGAACCTGTCGCGTATTGTCTGGTTTTTGCATCAAAAAACTTATTGTTGAATGCATTTCTTACTTCAACAGCAAGTTTTGAATAAGCCTCTGCATCAGCTTTTTTTCCTAAAAGCATTGCCATTTTCTCCAATAGCTGCAAATCATAATGGTAAATCGCTGTTCCGGTAACACCCATTGGAGTGAGCTGGGAAACACCAGGCGGTTTTGGCCCTAAGTCGTACCAATCGCCCAGCCCCTGTGATAAAATATGGTTGTTTGCTTTGCTGCTTAAATAGTTGATGTAGCGCTGCATCATTGGGTAGTAATCAACCATGGCCTGCTTATCGCCATACCATTGATATAGGTACCATGGCAATAAAATGCTGCTGCTTCCCCATTCAGGCGAATCGCGGAACATATCGCCGCCCCATTCAAATTTTACATATTCGGGAGCAATTTCCGGAATCAGTCCATTGGCAAGCTGGGAATTTTTCATGTCCTCCAAAGCCTTTCTGAAAAGTGGTGCAGCGTTATAATTATAGCCAACAGAATTGCCCATTAAATGCAATTGCTCCAGCCAACCCAATTTTTCGCGGTGCGGACAGTCGGTAAAAACGCTCATCATATTGCTTTTTACCGACCAATTGATCAGGCTAAAAGTTTTATTGAATAAATCGTTGGAAGAGGAGAATTTGCCTACTTTTTCGGCAGCGTTTCTGATGTGTAGGGCTTCCAAACTTTCCACAACCGTTTTGTCTGATGTATTTTCTTTGCCGGCAGGAACTGCGCCCTTAACCTGCAGGTAACGGAATCCGGTATAAAAGAATTTTGGGCGCCAGGTTTCCAGACTTTCACCTTTTAAAATGTAGGTGAAATATGATGGGCTGCCCATGTTCTTTTGAGTTACCGAACCATCTGCTTTTAATAATTCGGCAGGTGTAATGCGTACGGTATCGCCTTTTCTGCCACGTACCTTGAGTTCGATAATGGCCGAAGCATTCTGCCCCATGTCGTAAACCCATTCATTGTTGGCTACTGAAGTGATATTTTGTACTTTGAAACGATCGAAAATCTTAATCGGTTCCTCTTTTTGGGCGTTTAGTGCAGGTCCATCAACCGATATGGCAGATTTCCAGTTTTTATCGTTAAAAGCCGGCAGGTTCCAACCTTTCTGTTCAAGACTGGCATTATAGTCTTCGCCACCATAAATGCCCGAAAAAGTGATTGGTGATGGGGCCGTTTTCCAGGTCCGATCGCTGATGATATTTGCAGTAGTTCCATCGCTGTATTCAACCAAAATCCTGCAGATCATTTTAGGATAACCATAGGCCACTTTTAACTTTCTGTACCGCTCTTTAACCGGCGGGATATAATAAAATCCGTTTCCAAGCATTACACCAATAGCGTTTTCGCCTTTTTTGAGCTGTTTGGTTACATCGTAACTTACGTACAAAGCCTCTTTATCATATTTTGTCCAGCCGGGTGCCAGAAAATCGTCACCTACTTTTTCGCCGTTTAAACTCATTTCATAATGCCCAAGGCCCGAAATAAAAGCAGTTGCCTTTTTAACTGTTTTAATTACCGTAAAATCCTTTCGGAACATCGGCAGGATATTATTGGCATTGTATTTATCCTTTTTACCATCAGTTGGTAATACATTTATATTAGAATCGGCCATTTTTTCGTAGGCAATCCACTTCGCTCCTTTCCAATCGGTTGAATTTAATAAACCCATTTGCCAGGCGGCAACATTACTCCATTCGGATATATTCCCATCATTATCCCAAACGCGGATTTTCCAGTAATAAGTTTTGGCTGATAAAAGTTTAACACCTTTATATACAATTTGGATAGACTGATCTGAATTTACCTTTTTGCTGTCCCAAACCTCTCCAATGTTCTTTTTCAGGTTTGCCGTGCTGCCGGAAACCAAAATCTGATAGGCAGTTTGCATTACATTGTGCCTGGATGACTCCAGTTTCCAACTCAGAATAGGATTATATGTATCAACGCCTATCGGATTATTTCTATAACTACAATTCAGATCATTAACCTTGATATCCTGCGCAAAAAGCGGGATGCCCAACAGATAAAGCCAAGAAAATATCAGAAATCTGCTCATTATCCTTTGGTTAGCATTGCGGAATTTTTACGCAAAAGCAATGGTTAAATTTTGGTTTATAAATGGTTAATTGATACCTTGATCTTATTAAAAATCGATTTTAAGAACGATTTGATTAATAAAATAGCGTCAATTCAAATATAAATGTTTTTTTTAAATATGAAAACATATATTCGTATTTAAATTACAAATTCTTCCCCTCGATAAATAGGAAAGCATTTTGTATGTTTGAAATTGTAAAAATTACGCTACAGCCAAATTTAAACCTGTATGAACGAAAAGGAATCGAAGTACCAGGCCCCTGCTCTAGATAAGGGACTTGATATATTGGAATATTTATCTGCACAATCTATCCCGCTTTCGCAGACTGAAATTGCTATCGGTATTGAAAAAACGCCGAACGAAATTTACCGGATGTTGATGAGTTTAGAAAGCCGTGGATATATTCTCCGCGACGAAGTTTCGGGTAAATACAGGCTTTCGTTAAAGCTTTTTTACCTTTCGCACAGGCACTCGCCTATTGATGAACTGCGTAAGGCTGCACAATTTCCTTTGGAAGAACTGGCCAATACCATCCGTCAATCGTGCCATTTAAGTATCTTGTATATGAACCAGGTGATGGTGATTATCCATGCGAAAAGTCCGGGGCCAATTGCACTTTCTATTGAGGAAGGAAACTTATTTCCACTGCCTTTAACTGCTTCTGGAAAGGTTTTATTGGCCTATATGCCCGAAGCGGAACGGAACACCACTTTAAAAAACAATACCATTTATAAGAAATACCAAAAAACACAGCAGGAAGATTTTATAAGTTCATTAGAAGATATCCAGCAAACGGGATCTTATTTTAAAAATAGCGATTCAGTTTCTGGCGTAACCGATCTTTCGGTACCGATTGGAATTTCGGGTAATAATGGAATTATTGCCTGTTTAACCATTTCGATGTTGAACGCGATAAATGTAGATCAGGCGATCGAAAATGATGTGATACTTGCCGAAGCACAGAAATGTGTTAAAAAAATTGAGCAGCGGATTGGGGTTTGACCCTCAACCCCCTTAAGGGGGCTTTTCAAAACCTATCAGGTTTCAAAAACCTGATAGGTTTGTAAAGCAATCTACCATTGTAAGATTGCTTCGTTGTTCCTCCTCGCAATGACGACTATAGTGAGTATTTCACGCTATAATCCCTCCCTTTTTCAATCGTTACCTCATAAAATCCTTTCGAAATTTCTTTTAATTCTCCACCTTTAACAACTGGTTTCGATTTGCTTTTGAATCTTAATCTTCCCGTGCCAGTTGCAGCAGAAACCCTTATTTCTTTCTGGCTGCAATACACTGAAATATCGCCGTTTGCTGTAGGTACTTTTCCCTCCATCCATGCCAAACCACCTAAATTGGGTTCGATTGTATAGGTTTCATAACCCGGCGCGGTAGGCTGAACGCCCAGATAATATTTCCCCAGTAAATAAATCGGACTGGCACCCCAGGCGTGACAAAGACTTTTTCCAAAAGGCCTTCCGTACATTTCTAAATGTTCCGTTCCTTTTTTCTCGGGATTGTACTCTTCCCAGAAGGAAGTTGCACCCAGTTTTAACATGCCTCCCCAATAGTTTTTCATTTCTTTTAAAACATAAGATTGTTCACCCATGGCGCACAGTGCTTCCAGTTCGTAAAAACGCATGTAAGGCGTGGTAATTTTGGCTACTTTATCATTCAACAGCACATTTTCTTTAACCGCTAACTTTTGCTCAGGAGTAAAATAATCAAAGAAAATACCGAACATATTGGCATAACGGGTTACGTTGTCGGTTTGTTTATCATCAATCCGGCTATGTACCAATGCATTTTTACTTTGGTTCCAATAAAGTTGAAAAATTTTGGCTTTTAATTCTTTTGCCTGCTGATCATATTGAGCGGCTCCATTGGTATCGTTGGCTAATTTGGCACATAAAGCCATGGTTTCTAAACTCCTGGCATATAATAACTGCTCAAAACTTACTTCGCCATCCTTACTTAATTTATCGGCCCAATCAATAAAAATCCAATCACCGGGCATCCATTCCAACAGTCCGTTTTTATTCTTTCTGCCATTAATATAGGTCATTAACGATTGCATCCGGGGGTAAATGTCCTGCACGAATTTCTGGTCGCCGGTAAATTTATAATAGTCGTAAATACCCAAAAACCAATAGAAAGAATAATCCATTATGGTGTTGATGTGTGCCGTTACTGGATCTTTACCACGTTGCGCAAGCAAAGTCCTTTTTACGGTAGGGGCATCAAAAAATGAGTAATAATTCATCAGGTAACTCTGGTAGGCATCGCCACTCCAAACCCATCTGTCGCGTTTTATACCGTCGATAAAAAACTCACGGGTATTTAAATGGAAAGTATATTTGGCTACATCGTATATTTTGTTCAGTTCTGCATCTGAAGATTTAAAACTTCCACGTTCGGTTACGGGCGAATATTCGTATAACATGGAAACCGAATCGGCAGAAACATCATTTTCAGATTGGACATTAACATACCTGAAAGCTTTTGAAAGCGGCATGATTGAATCTCTTTTCTGAGCCAGATCGATGTCCAGATTGTCTAAAGTTTCGCATTTATCAACCGATAGCGCTTCTTCTTTCGATTCGCCATAATAAATGGCCAGTCTACCCTTTCCTCTTAAACCATGTACTTTAATAAAACCAAAGGTTTCTTTGCCGAAATCGGAAATGGCTCCATGATTTACTTTTTCGGTTTTTACTGCGAATTGTGGCGCAACCGGTAACTTAAACTGCGACGGAACCTGATTTGGATCATTTAAATTCCATGAACCAGCTGAAACAAATGTAGTTCCTGATTTATCAGAAGTTTTTCCACTGGCATCAATCCACTCTTTATCTTCGAAAGTAGTTAACCAGCTTTCGTCGGAAACCACGGTTTTACCCTGAACAAAAATTGCCGGAACATGCGCCTGATTGTATACTTTCAAGCTTAATTTATGTTTTCCGGCAGGCAGCTGGATACTTTTCGGTGATCCGGAAATGGCCTGACCATCAATTTTTACATTGTAGGTTCCTTCTACAGATAGTTTAACTCCTTCGGGCTGGGTGAGCGTAAATTCTTTATGGAAATCGACCAGGACATAGTGACTATCCATTTTCCAGAATACCGGAAAAAAGGCACCTCTTTCTGTTCTGCGGTTCTGCATTACGTTGCTCATGTAAATGTCGAAATCGCCCGGATACCAGATCCACGAAGCTTTTTGTGCAAAAAGCTGGGCTGCCGAACAACAAAGAATGGTTAAAATGATTAGTTTTTTTAAGGTTTTCATATTGTTTGCTAAAGTTTTTAAAACCGTACTGTAAATGATCTGGCTATAAGTTTGTCACGTTGAGCTTGTCGGAACGATCCTTCGACAGGCTCAGGATGACAGTTTATGGAATGACGTATCTTTGTTTAGTGTCCATTAAACAACAGGTAAAGTGCAACCATTACCACTGCCAATGCAATCCACGAGATCCAAACTGACCTGGCAGGTTTTTCAATATTGGCCTGATGTTCATCGTTTACCGTATAAATACTTGGCGAACGATCCAGTAAGGAAATTAGCATAGCAATAAACAGCAATCCGGCAAAAATGAAAAAGGAAAGCATTAAATAATGTGGCCAAAAGGGGTATTTATCAGGTGGTAAAATCCATAAATAAGTTACTCCAATGCCCAAACTTAAGATTGAACCAATGGAAAGGGTAAAATTTACCGCTTTTCTGGTGGTTCTTTTCCAAAAAACGGTTAAGAGGAATACAACTGACAATGGCGGAGCAATAAAGCCCAGAACGGATTGAAAAACATCGAATAAATTCAATCCTTTAATATTGTCGATCGCCAATACCACAATAACGGCAAAAATACAGCCTGCCACAACAGCCCACCTCCCGACACTGATAATCTGTTTATTTGTGGCCTTTGGATTGATTTTTTTGACATAAATATCCATCGTAAACACCGTGCTTAGCGAATTTAATGAGGAACCAATAGTACCCACCAAAACTGCAATTAATACCACGATTACCAAACCGTTCATTCCCGGTGGAAAGAGGTTGGTAACCATTGTCATGTAGGCTTCGTTAGGATCTTTCAACCCCGGAAACAATACATAACAGAGTATTCCGGTACCGATAAATAAGGGTAGAGAAAGTATTTTTAACCAACCTATAAAACTCACGCCCAATTGTCCCTGTTTTAAATCTTTGGCACCTAAAACCGATTGAACCATTGACTGATCTGTACAGAAAAATGCAACTGCAGCAACCGGATAGCCCAATAAAATGGCATACCAGGGGTATTTTGGATCGCTTGCCGGCTGAATTAAATTCCAGAAATGATGTGGGGTTTTTGAGTACAGGGCTGAGAATCCACCAGCTTTATTGAGTCCCAAAAGCGTTAAGGAGAGTGAAACAGCGATGAGTAAAATCATCTGGAAAACATTCACTTTTGCAATTGCTTTTAATCCACCGAAAAAGGTAAACAAACCTGCAAAAGCGACCAAAACGGTAACAGATTGCCACATTGGAATGCCCAAAATCTGCCGAACCAAAAAGCCACCTGCAAATAAACCCAATGATAGCCAGGAAATCAGAATTTTAACCAATGCATACCAGGCTAAAATGTTCTGTGTAGAATCGCCATATCGGTTGCCCATAAATTCGGGCATGGTACTCACTTTTGCAGCAAGGTATTTTGGCGCAAAAACAATGGCCAGCAAAAATAGGAATATAAAGGCGTACCAATCAAAATTAACGGCAACAATACCGGTACTGTAGCCTATACTGGCAAAGGCGAGTAACATCGATGGACCTACATTTGTACCCCACATGTTAAAGCCGATACTGCTCCAGTTCAATGATTTATTGGCAAGGAACAGGGTTTCATCTTCGCTTTTTTTCTTCGAAAAACTGGCCCTGTACCCGATAATGATCAAGATAACAAGGTAAGCGACGACAATGATGTAATCTAAATTGGTTAAACGTTCTACAATGTTTCCCATTGGTTTATTTGGTTAGTTTGGTTTTGTTATGCTGTGATTCGTGAAGACACGAACCACGACTCGAATTTGAGATGACTGATCGCAAACGTTCGTCATTGCGAGGTACGAAGCAATCTTACTATGGGTGGGGATGTATTTTACAAATTTCATACCTAGCGAACGTTGTAAGATTGCTTCGTCGTTCCTCCTCGCAATGACGACTTTTTTATTGCTAACTAATTCTTTTAAAGTCCTATCGATTCGCGTGTGATATTATTCGCCTTCAAAATATCGTCGATTTTTACCGGTAATCCTGTTTCTAAAGATTTATCCATAGCCTGCAGCAACGCTACTGTGCCAATACCTTCTTTTAAATCAGGGTAAGCCGTAAAATTATTGTTGATGCTATCTGCAAAATATTCGAGGTAATTCTGGTATTCCCCGGCGTGGTGGCTCTGCCCTTCAAAACGGAAATAGTGTTTCAGTGTAGCATCGCCCCAAGTAATGATTTTTTCTTCGCCGGTGTTTGTGGTAACGCTATAACGCAGTTCATGGTAATCGGCCTGACTTGCCCCTTCTGTTCCGCGGAGGATACAGCTCATCCCGCTATCGCGGCTTGCAGGTTGTGTTGGTCCGGTATAGGCGCCGCTTACCCGTGCAATGCGGCCATCTTTCGCCTTAAAAATGAAATGCATGGTATCCTGATTCTTTAAACCGGCTTTTGAACCATTGCTGCTCAACATGCCATAGCCCATTACCTCTTCAATCTCGGGCAGGTACCAGCGGATAAAATCAACCGGGTGACTTAAACCGCCGTAGAGCCATTTAAACGATTGTTTTAGCGACCAGCCTTTTTCTAAAAACCAACGGTGATCGGCATGGTAATGGCTTTCTATGGTAATCAGTTCGCCGATTAAACCTGCATCAAAATCCTTTTTCTGACGCATGGCAGGTTCGAAAAAACGGGAGCTCTGTCCCACGAAAATCTTCTTTCTTGATTTCTTTGCGAGTTCCAAAAGTTCGTTAGCGTTAGCCAGATCATCAATAAAAGGTTTGGTGCAAACCACGTGCTTGCCATGTTCGAGCGCCAGTTTAATGTGCTCAAAATGTAAATGATCAGGCGTGTAAATCGCAATCATATCGATTTTATCGCTGCTTAACATATCCTCGTAATTGGTTGTCCAGTTCTGAAAATCGAATTCTAAAGCACGCTCTTCGCACAGCTTTTTATTGGCATCGCAAATCTGGATCAATTTAAACTTTTTGCTTGCCAATGATGCAGAAATGGTACTTCTGCCCTCTCCTAAACCTAAAATCCCTAATCTTAACATGATATTATTTTTATAAGCTTTATTTCTTTGTCTATACGTCATGCTGAACTTGTTTCAGCATCTTTCATACTAGGTCATTATTAATAAGACCCTGAAACAAGTTCAGGGTGACGACTCATAGAAGCAATGACGTTTTATTTACTCAATTGATTTAAAAAACACCCAAACCTCATCCGGTTTTGTACCCTCAATCCCTTCCTGGTATTTTTTCATGATCTGGTTCCATTCGTCCACTTTTGGGTTGTTTAAAGTGGTTTTTGGGTTTAAATCATCCAGTTTTTTCCCTTTTGGAATACTGATGATCAGCATTAACTGTCTATCTTTCCTGAAAATGGCGAGGCGCTGAAATTCTGCATTACAGAAACCTTTTGATATTTCAGGCCATTTCTCGAACTGGGTTCTGTGATAATCCAGGTATTCATGCTGCAGTTTTGCATCTTTTACCAGATTGGCTGATAAAATGATGTTCTCCCATTCTGCTACAGGTTTTTCAGCACATTGCGCTTCACGCCTGAAATCGTAAAATATATTGTCGTAAAGTTTGATTTCTGAAGCATTTAAGCGTTTTAAAGTTTGTTGTAAACTCTCAACCTTCAAACTTGAAGTATAAATTACCAAACGGTTATTCCATTTGTAAATTGAACTTGGCAGCAGGTTATTTTCTTTTGCAAAAGTTTCTAAAATATGCTCTGTTGGTAATTGACTAGATTTAAAAATCAGTTCGAAAACCACCGATTGATCTACAGCCTGATTGATTTTTCTATTGGCATCAACTGATTTCTCTTTTAACAGATACTGAAATGATTTTTCTAAACCTGCGTTCTGTTTAATGCTTTCAGCCACCTTTGGCCCGTTGTTCTCCCACAGATTATCTGGTCCGTTGGCATTTTGAAGGTATTTTTCGGTTGGTGTCCAGTTGTTTTTTATGGTGAAGTACGATGAACCCTCGTCGGTATACAAATAGAACCAATGTTCGGGAAGATGGGCATAAGGTGCTTTATAAATGCTATCGATAACGTTTTCTGTGATAAACGATCCGGGCTGGGCCGACAAAGTATAAATTCCGGCTACATCATAGAGATGTTTGCCATAATGATGAATTTTATTGGCACTGATGGTATTGTTTTTCATCGCATTCGGCGTTTTCGTCCAGCCCCAACCCAAACTGATGCCAGAATAAGAAACATTGTTGATTTCGTTGTGCAGGATTTTAATTCCCTGAACATAACCGGCACCGATGCCAACAGCACCCCAATCTTCGTTGGTTACGTCGGTGATGAGGTTATTTTCGATTTTATCATTTGTAGATATTTCACGTTTATCGGATGGATTGTAAGGTAAATGTACCTCGGTAGCCTCATCAGAAAAAGTTCCGATCAAAATCGCCGAACCGCCAATATCCTTGAATAAATTACCTTTGATTTCGTTATCACTAGTTCCTTTTTTATAATCTAATCCGGTTGAGGCCAAATGTTCGAAATAACAATTCTCGAATGAAGTATTTTTGGCATAAGTTACTTCTACAGCAGCAGCTGGACGGCCAACCCAGGCCTGGTTTTCTAAAGTTGGTTTATCTGGCGTTCCGGCTTTATCCAATTTATAGGCATCTAGCATATACATCCCTGCCTGATGTGGTACATGGCCCTGTTTGGACGGCCGCAACCAGGTACTGTGTTCAAAAGAAATGCCTTTGAAACCCACAAAAGAAACAAGATTATCAATCGTTCCTTCAATTTTAACCAGGTTTTCTAAAACCGGTACTATAATTTCAGCGCTAGCCATGTTTTCTGTTGCTTTCGGCCAGTAATAAAGCTTGTGGTTCAGCAGATCTTCGAACCATTCCCCGGGTTCATCTAAAAATTGAATGGCATTGCTAAGGTAAAATGCAGAGTTCCCGGTTTTTTCAGAAATCCATGGCGCCGGCCATGGGTGTTCGGATTGGATCCGGCTTTCGGGTTGCATAAATGAAAGTTCGGCTGTATTTCCCTCGATCTTAACTGATTTTACACGGAGATTTGCGATGGCCCACCATTGGTGGATCAGCATTTCCATGCCTTTGATATTGGCTAAGTTGATGTTCTTCTGGAGCGGGATTTTACAGGTTTGAGTTTTGCTATTCCAGGATAAAATCCGGCCCATGGCATTGCCACTATAGTTTTTTGCCCGTGTGGCTTTTTGTCCGTTTACCCAAAGCTGGCGAAATTGAAGGTCGCTCCCATCAAAATTTGGAACATCGGTAACCCAAACTTTTCCTATGGCTTCTTTTGGCAAACCTAAAATGCTCCCGGTAAGTTTTTTCCATCCTTTTATTTTTACACCACCGCTTAAAATCACTTTTTCATTTGCTTCTGCAACGATCAGCGTCGGACTTTCTTTTGTACCTGAATCTTCAGGGCGAAATACCACAGGTTCGTGTAATTGATAAAACCCACTGCTAATAATGATCTGAATGCCATTTTTAATCGAAATATCATCTAAGCGGCGTAATTCGCGGGCTTTTCTGATGGCAGCGTTTAGTGTAGCCAAAGGCTTTTGTTTGGTGCCTAAATTAGCATCTGATCCGTTTGTGGCGACATAAATATCTGTAGCATTTGCGTTAAAGCATAACAAGCTTAATAATAATAGGATTATCGAATACCTTTTTAAATTCAATCGATTGGTCTGTGAGGACACAGACCAAGGCGATAAGGTATGATTGGTTCGTGGTGACACGAACCAAGGCGGTGATGGATAGGTTATTGCTTGCAAATTTGTAATTAAACTTATTTTCATAACCTAATTAATGAGATTGCTTCGTGCCTCGCAATGACGAAGCTGTATTTTGAAAAACCGATTTCAGGTAACTGGTATTGGCGCTGAAATTATATTTTACGTTTGTGGGCTGTTTTGCATCACGGCTTCTTTCTACAACTAGCCAGCCGCTCCAACCCATATCATCAAGGGTTTCTTTTACTTTGTTTAAGTCGATTTTTGGGTCGTTTTGTAGCCAAACGCCATCTTCGTTGCTGGCATGGATCTGAATGATATTTTTCCTCCCTAAAATCCGAAGTTCCTGATGTAAATCTCTTCCATTTTTGATAGCATTAGAGAAATTGAAATAACTTTTAACGTTTTTCGAGCCTATATCTTTAAGCAATTGAAGTTCAGCCTTAGCATCCAAAGAAGTTTCGATACCGATTACAATGCCAACTTTTGCGGCCATTTTACCGGCCACTTTTAACCTTTCTACAATCGGATCACGTAGTTCAGGGTTTTTAACCAGATCGCCCTGAATGCCAAGCGGCAGGAAAACTACTTTAATGTTCATGGCCTTAGCCGTATCCAAACAATCCTGAATCATTTTTTGATAAGTAGGGCGTTTGGCGAACGATTGGGCATAAAATCCGGTCATGGCCAGCGAGCAGAACTCCAGATCCAGTTCTTTGGCTTTATCGAGGTATTCTTTTCTCAGTATTTGATCAGCGAGTTTATTATCGAAAGTTTCCCTGTCACCTAAACCGCCCATATCGATTTCCAAACCATCGGCACCGATTTCCTTTGCCAATGGCAACGCACTTATTTTCTGACGTTTTAGGATCATCAGATCGATCACCGCAACTTTGTACCTGTTTTTCTTTTCTGTAGCCCAAAGCAACTGATCCGGGATCATCAAAGCACTGGTTAACAAAGCAATTTTACCAATAAAAGTTCTCCTGTTCTGCATCTCCATCTGTTATTTGCTTGTATTTAAGGGAAACAATTTTTCCAGGTTTTCGAATCCCATTATTGCATTTTTTGGTAATTTTTCACCTTTATCGCCAAAAACATACATGGCGTTTTCTTTTTCGATGGTTACTTTGCTTTCATCGTATTTTCCTGCTTTATTCTTCACTGCTGCGCCATTGAGCTTGAAATTTTTGATCAGAAAATCATATAGTGCAATGCGTTTGTTGATGCCGAAATCATGTTTTTCATCAGGAAGGTGCACGTTCTCTACCTTATCTTGCACGCCATAATAGCTATACATTTTTTGCAGGTAGGGAAAATCGTGTTGCGGGGTATGTGCTGTCCAGTCGCTGCCATCCGAAACCAATAGTTGAGGACGTGGTGCGGCCATTGCGGCCAGTTCTACATTATCTGTTCCACCGCCACATTGGTGAATGGGCATTCCGCTTTCGCATGG
>NZ_DJDT01000319.1 GCF_002432345.1 Pedobacter sp. UBA5917 | reverse complement strand
GCATTCCAGTTTATGCTCGGGTAAGTGCGTGCACTTACTTTCTGTTGCTCGCGTACAATCTGCGGCTCATTTACCGGGATTTTCCAGTTGGAAGGCAGTTGCGGACATTGATCAGCAGGAGGAGCATCGTCCAAAAGATCCATTTTTAAAGTTTCGCCCCTCGCCCACTCGCAGATATCGTGCGGATTTAAAAAAGAAGCCACCAGTAAAAAAGGTTTTTCTTTATTTTCTTTAATAAAACGGGCGCAATAAGCAGGTGTACCCGCATCGTTATAATCGAGGAAATTGGTATTCTGAATATATTCAAAACCATGCTGACTGATCTTCGTAGTAGGTACAGGCAAATGCCATTTGCCCACATACCCTGTTTGGTAGCCACCGTTTTTAAAAATCTTGCCCATCATCAACAAACTATCAGACCATTGTCCGTCTTTTTCGGGTACGTTGCCTACAAAACCGGTTTCAAAAGGCATTTTACCACTAAAAATAGCCGACCGCGATGGTGTACATAACGGTTGCGCACAGTAAGCTTTGGTAAAACGCACTCCATTTTGCGCCAGTCTATCCATGGCAGGGGTATGCAGGTCTTTATTGCCTGCAATACTCATCGCCTCTGCAGTTTGCTGATCAGTGATGATTAGCAGTATATTAGGCTTTTGATTGCTTTGTGCAAAGCCTGTTAAAAACAGCGCATTAAAGGCTAAAAACAAGAGGATCAGTATTTTTTTCATTGATTAATATCCAGGGTTTTGAACCAATTTCGGGTTATAATCCCTTTCGCGCTGTGGAATTGGATAAAGTTCATTTTTACCGTCTTTAAAATTGGTTCCGGCGATGTAGGGATAATTGGCGCGGTACGTTTTAAGCGCAGCTTCTGTTGCACGTAATGTTGAACCTAAAATATTCCAGCGCATCAAATCGTACTTCCTTAAGCCCTCAAAACACAGTTCTAATGCACGCTCGTTTTTAACCGCAGTAAAAAAATCGGCTTTATTTAAACCTGCCGCGATCTGTGTATCTGTAATTTCGGCTGTTGCCGTAGCGCCTGTACCTGCCCCACCGGTAATGGTAATGGTTGGTGCAGAGGTATAGTTACTGCCAAAATTGGTTACTTTAATGCCTACTACTGCACCCGCAGTAACTGCTCCGGTTGTTGGGTTTGTTGTTGCACTAATTACCGCTGTAGCCGTAGCGCCCGTTCCACCGCCACCGGTAATGGTTACGGTTGGTGCCGAAGTATAACCGCTGCCCTGTGCGCCTAATTTAATGTTGATGATTTTTTTTCCAAAAACATCAGCCGGAAATGCTCTTTTCCTCACCAGGTTTATGGCATTGTAAGCTTCAGCATTCGGACCTTCGTTGAGTTCGTTTTCAGCTTCTGCACGCATTAGCAATACATCGGCATAACGCAGTATCACATAATTGATATCTGTGTTATTCAAATCTTTTGGTGGTAACGACTGATATTCCCTACGCCATTTTCCGGGTGTAAAATTATTGTCCTGCGCTGCTGGATACTCCAAAAACTGCCCTGTAGCATTAATCTGGTAGGTAGCTACCGAAACATCCCTACGTAAATCGCCGGAGGTATACATATTTCTGAACAATGGTGTGGTTTTCACGTAAGAATTGGTACGTCCGTATGTGCTAATGGCTGCAGATAAAGGTGCATTCCACTGTCCGATTACGCCCGAATTTGCGGTACCTCCGGTAAGGTTGTAAAGTGCCACTTCGAACATACTTTCAAAAGGATCGATCTTTAACTGACATTGGTTTCTGAAAAACTGCTCGAAACTTGGGTTTAACGAATACAAATTGGCATCCATAATGTCTTTGGTCTGTTTCTGTGCAATGGCATAATAATCCCTGTAGTTTGCAGGTCTTTCCATCTGTCCGTTTTGTTGCAGCGCATAACCACCGGCAAATAAAGCCACCCGGGCCAACATGCCTTTCGCCGCCATTTTACTGATGCGCTCATCGGCAGTTTTACCATCCGGCAATAAATCGATCGCCTCAGTCATGTCTTTAATCACCTGTGTATAAATTTCGGTGGTAGTATTTTTTGGCAGGCGCAATTCGTCGCCATCTTTTGTTGGCGTTAATTTTAAAGGCACTCCGCCAAATAAGCGTATCAGCTCTGCATAGTAAAAACCGCGCAGAAACTTGGCTTCGCCCAAATACCTGTTTAAAGTTTTACGCTGGCTGTTATCATTGTAAATGGCCATCTGTGGGATCCGCTCGATCACAAGATTTGCCCTGTTTACACCTTCATAATAAGTTTGCCAGGTTGATTGCATATAAACCGATTCGGCCGTAATTACATAGTGGGCAATTCCACGGAAATCGGTGGTAAGCAGATCCCTCACCTGCGCAATATCATTATCGTTTTCGTACAAAATAGAAGAGTAAAAACCCAGTGTATTGCCGTTGCTCATGCTCTCGTAAACACCTAATGTTGCCAGGTTGGCTTCATCGGCCGTATTGAAGAATTTATCTGCATCGAAAACTGATTTAGGTTCTTCGGTAAGTGTTTTTTTACAGGCCATAAAACCGATCAGCATCATTACTACGGTTAAACATTTAAATAAACCTGTTGTATGGTATGTTAATTTCGTTTTCATAATCAGATTTCGTTACAATGAAACATTTAAACCGGCCACAAAATATCGGCTCCGCGGATAACCGCCAAAGTCGACACCGGGTGTTAAACCGCCTGTTTTATTAGTACTCACTTCCGGATCGTAACCCGAGTAGTTATCAAATACCTGCAGGTTATAACCGGTAACATATACCCTCACA
>NZ_DJDT01000108.1 GCF_002432345.1 Pedobacter sp. UBA5917 | reverse complement strand
GACCCTCTGATTAATCCCGCACGTGCGGGACTCTAACCGGCTGAGCTAAAAATGTTTCAAAATAGTCTTTAAACAAAAAAGCCACAACTTTCATTGTGGCTTTTAAAGCTCCTTCTGCTGGGCTCGAACCAGCGACCCTCTGATTAACAGTCAGATGCTCTAACCGGCTGAGCTAAGAAGGAATCCGGCTATCCAAAAAAACAGGTTTCTTTAAGCTTTTCAGCAAACATCCACTTGTTCGTTTTGGGAATGCAATATTAGGGCTTTTAAATTATTTATGCAATATTTGCAGTGAAAAAATTTAGAAAAAAAATTAATACAAAGATATGAGCCTGATAATCATAGGTACTGTAGCTTTTGATGCTATTGAAACTCCTTTCGGAAAAACGGATAAAATTGTTGGTGGGGCAGCAACCTACGCAAGTTTAGCTGCTTCTTACTTTTATAATAAAGCAAAAATTGTAGCAGTTGTTGGTGATGATTTCCATCAATCAGATATCGATACCTTTACCAACCACGGCATTGATACCGAAGGATTACAGATTAAAGCAGGTGAAAAATCATTTTTCTGGTCGGGAAAATACCATAACGACATGAACAGTCGTGATACTTTGATCACTGAATTAAACGTATTGGAAAACTTTGATCCGATTATCCCTGAAAGCTATCAGGACTGCGAATACCTCATGTTGGGCAACTTAACCCCACAGGTACAGCAAACGGTAATTAAACGTCTTAAAAACCGCCCGAAACTGATCGTAATGGATACCATGAATTTCTGGATGGACATTATGATGGACGATTTATTGGAAACCATTAAACTTGTTGATGTATTAACTATTAACGATGCAGAAGCACGTCAGTTATCGGGCGAATACTCGTTGGTTAAAGCTGCTAAAAAAATCCTTGCCATGGGTCCTAAGTACCTGATCATTAAAAAAGGTGAACATGGTGCTTTATTGTTCAGTGGTGATGAGATTTTCTCTGCCCCTGCTTTACCTTTGGCCGAAGTATTCGATCCAACCGGAGCAGGCGATACTTTTGCTGGTGGTTTTATTGGTTATTTAGCTAAAGTGGGCACCATCAACTTCAATAACATGAAAAATGCGATCATTTACGGTTCTGCATTGGCATCTTTCTGCGTAGAAAAATTCGGAACAGAAAAATTGTTAAACTTAACCGAAGAAGAAGTTGCCGCAAGGATCCAACAATTTGTAAATTTAAGTGCATTTACGATAGAAGCTTAGTCAATTTTCTTTGGCAGTTTTTAGTTAGCAGTTAACTTTAATTAACTAAACGAACCGCAGGTTTAGAGATGAATTTCTTATAAACCTGCGTTTTTTTTTATGACTTACACTCCGTGTAATGCGATCGTCATGCTATAAAGACCCTGAAATGAATTCAGGGTGACGAAAACAATATAAAAGTCGTAAACTGACAATTATTCTAAAACCCTACCGCTGCAGGCTGTCTGTTCCTCAAATTAATAACCGTTCTGCTGATTACTGGCTGCAGGGCGACAAGCATAATCGATAACAGACAGAGTACCGCAATCCATTCGTAATAGCTTACACAGAACTGCAAAAAAGTCTGTTTTTGCACTGCTTTATTGAGCAAACCAATTGCGGCTTTACCAGCTTCATCACGGGGCATCCCCCTGCTGCTCAATGCAGCCTGATACATTTTCAATCTTTCCGGCAGGTTAAAATCGAGTAAAGTAAGACTACTCCGCAGCTCATCATTATGTTTCCCTTTAAAATATAACTGATAGAAATTAATAAAGGCTAAACTCAGGCTAAAGGTCGAAAAGCGAACAAAAATACCTACAGAAGACGCCGATTGGCTCATATTTTCGGGTACCGAGGACATAATAAACATTACAATGGGCGACATTACCATCCCTGCGCCCACACCCTGCATAAATAAAGGCAGGTAAAAATTAGCTGTGCCGGCTTCGGTAGCGAACAACTGGCACATCCACAAAAAGAACACAAAAAGAAATACAAACCCAGTTACCCACAGCACCCTTAAATGTTTCTGGCGCACCATAAAACGGATGGCAATGATGGAACCCACCACTACCCCGGCGATATTAAAAATCATCATTTCGTTGGCATGTAGCGAATCCATACCCAAAACGGTGATAAAATAAGAAGAAGTTAAACCAAAAGCCCCGCGGATGATATACAAGATCACCAAAAAAACAATCCCAATGGCAAAATTCCTCGATTTAAACACAGCCAAATCTACCGCCGGTCTTTTCAATGTACGCTGCCGGGCTATAGAAACCACAAACAGGAACAGAATGGCTAATATGGAATAAACAATGCTTTCGTCATCCAGCCAGTCGTACTCCTGTCCATAAACCAATACGTAGGCAATAAACACCAACATGGTAGAGAAAAGTACAAAACTCATCCAATCTATTTTATAAAGCGGCGTTTTGCGTAAAACATGTACCCGGTTCATTACACTGAAAAGCAGAATTGCACTTGGCAAAAAACAGAATATAATGGCCTTATAAATCACATTATATTCATAGTTTTCTACAATCGGCACCGAAAATAATGCGGTAAGGGGCGATACACAAAGGATCATGCCATAAAAAATGGTATAACCGGTTTCTTTTGCATGTTCTGATTTTAAGCGGCTAAAAAGCAAATTAAGCGAAATGCTTGTTAATCCACAGTTTACAATGCCCTGCAAAAAACGAAGGGTAAAAATCAACCAGATTTCGCGTGTATGGTAACACCAATAGGCAATTACGATTTCTAAAATAATACAAATCAGCAGGTAATCTTTCGTAACCACCCTGGCGA
>NZ_DJDT01000337.1 GCF_002432345.1 Pedobacter sp. UBA5917 | reverse complement strand
CTTCGACAAGCTCAGGATGACACTCTTTATATTATATACTTCTCTGTAAATGCTTCTCCGTGCATCCGTGGCTAAACTAGCCTAAAAACTACTCTTCTGTATCTTATCATGAAAGGGTAAATACTCCGAAAGCGCGGCAGATCCGTACCAGTTGTACAATTCTGGTTCTAGCAGTTTGGCTTTAATCGCAGGGTCGCTTTCTAATAACTGCTTGGCTTCTTCGATCGATTTTGTATTTAAAATGAAAATACCACGGTAATTTTTATCGTTTTTACCCATTGGTCCGGCCACTACGAGTTTTTGCAGCTCCACCATTTTACCCATGTTAGCCATGTGGCCGGCAAATAAACTATCGGTTTTTGCTTTGGTTTCAGTTGTATTTGGGCCTGATTTGAGGATTACAAGCACGTATTTTTTCATCCCATAGTCATCAGCACCGAGTTTTTTTGCCAAAGTTTCATCGTAAGGTACTTTGGTTTTTTTCTCCTGCGCATGAACCCCAATAATTGCAGTGATAAGGAAGGAGAGTAATAATAGTTTTTTCATCTGATTTTTAGTTTGGTTAAGCTAAAAATACGAAAAAACTGAGTGTTTTTCCTCACCGCCGGAACGGCTCTTTCTTTTTTCTTGATAAAAAAGAAACAAAAACCGAGCATTTCTGTGAGCTCATGAATACAATTAAAAGCAATAAACACAAATGAATAAATCAAGGCTTGCGAACCTTTGTTGCAAATCCTAAATAAATCTTTAAACGCAATCCTAAGCCGTGCGAGCGTTAGAGGTTTTTGTTGGTTTCTGCAACACTCGTAGGATTTCTTGCTTCAGTGCTTATTGAAATGAAGCTGCAACAAAGATTTATTTGTATTTGCTTCCAAATCTTCTGATGCCGGATACGTTCTTCGGAAAGGTTGTGGAATTTTGAAGGTTTCTTAATCCCCCTTCAATTGGATAGCCTGTTCCGGTTCATTCAAAAGGTGCTCGCAGATTAGGGTGGTTATAATACTCGCTAGGAACTGCCATTCCAAAGAATTACAGGCCTGCGTAAAATAAACCTGATTGCCGCGGTAGCTCCCGATTTTTTTCTAATCGGGACTACAAGCAAAAAGCAGGACTGAACTAACCGTAGTTATTCAAGCCCTGCTTTTCTTATTATGGTTTAATGGTTAATTTGTCACTTGTTTATTGGTTCGATTGCACTAATGAACCAATGCCCAATGAACTAATGAACCATATTAATTGTTCATCATCTTAATAAAAGCGCCTAATTTAGCTTTCATGGCTCTTCTATCAACAATAAAATCAAGGAAACCGTGCTCCAGAACGAATTCTGCGGTTTGGAAACCTTTTGGCAAATCTTTTTTAATGGTTTCTTTAATTACCCTTGGGCCGGCAAAACCGATCAATGCACCTGGTTCGGCAATATTGATGTCGCCAAGCATGGCATAAGATGCCGTTACACCACCAGTAGTTGGATCGGTTAATAAAGAAATGTATGGAACTTTAGCCTGTGCCAATAGCGCCAGTTTAGCTGATGTTTTAGCCATTTGCATTAACGAAAATGCGGCTTCCATCATACGTGCACCACCTGATTTTGAGATCATCAGGAAAGGAACTTTATGTTTGATACTGTAATCGATAGAGCGGGCAATTTTTTCGCCCACAACCGAACCCATTGATCCACCGATGAAAGCGAAATCCATACAGGCAATTACCAGCTCCTGACCTTCAATTTTACCTACACCTGCACGGATAGCGTCTTTTAGGCCTGTTTTAGCCTGACTTTCTTTAATCCTATCAGTGTAAGGTTTGTTATCGTTAAAGTTTAAAGGGTCGCCTGAAGTTAAATTAGGGAACAGCTCTTTAAACTCGTTATTGTCAAATAAAACCTCAAAATATTCTTTTGAACCTACCCTCAGGTGATAATCGCAGTAATGGCAAACGTATTTGTTTTCCTGAAGTTCTGCCTGATGTAGCGGTTTCTTACAATTTGGACATTTATTCCACAAACCATCCGGTGCTTCCTTTTTCTCTTCAGTTGTGGTAATGATACCTTTATTCTCTCTTTTAAACCAAGCCATATAATTTTTTAAAGAATTGGATTGCAAAGAAACGAAAAATAAAATAAACTCGGACCTTATTAGCTGTAAAAATAGTCGATAGTTAACTGGTTGATGGTTAATCGCCAATAGCTGTAGTGATAGAAAACTTGTATTTACCCACTGCCAACTGCGAATTGAAAACTATAGTGTGTCTTTTTTACACTAAGGATAATGTGTTTTTTACACTAAATAGGCCTTATTTTGCTGTTAGGCAAATAATTCTGTTGTTACAAAAGCTTGTAATGTTATTTTTTTTTATAACTTCGGACTTAATAAAATTAACAAGAAATGAGTTTAAAAGGCTACAAAGGCGTAATTTACGGAGATGCCGTTCAAGAATTATTTGAGCAGGCTAAAAAACATCAGTTTGCTTTACCAGCAGTAAACGTAACCGGTACCAATACGGTTAACGCGGTATTGGAAACTGCAAAGGCAGTAAATTCGCCTGTTATGATTCAGTTATCAAACGGAGGTGCACAGTTTTATGCTGGTAAATCGTTAGATAACGAGAAATTGCAAGCATGTATTTTAGGTGCTGTATCGGCAGCTAAACATGTACATTTATTGGCAGAGCATTATGGTGTTGCCGTGGTTTTACATACCGACCACGCCGCTAAAAAATTATTGCCTTGGATTGATGGACTTTTAGACCACGGTGAAAAATTCTTCGCTGAAACCGGAAAACCTTTGTTTTCATCACACATGCTTGATTTATCGGAAGAGCCGA
>NZ_DJDT01000065.1 GCF_002432345.1 Pedobacter sp. UBA5917 | reverse complement strand
TTCCAGATTGATGGCAACTTTGGCGCTGCTGCGGCTATTGCCGAAATGTTGATCCAGAGTCATGATGGATTTATCGAACTGCTACCGGCCATTCCGGATGCATGGAAAGCCTTTGGAGAAATAAAAGGACTAAAAGCAAGGGGTAATTTTACAGTGGATATGAACTGGAAGGATGGTAAAATTACTTCCTACAAAATAGCTTCGGCAACACCACAAAAGGTAAAAGTGAAACTAAACGGAAAATTAACCACCATCACTTCGGTCAAACTTTAAACAATACATGATTTTTAAATTTTTATTCAAGCGCAAGGCATTTTTGATTTTAAGCTTACTATTCTTTTCAATCCGGCCAGTTTCGGCAATTGTTATTGATTATGGTAAAACGGGAAAAATAGATTATAACCTTAAAACCGGAACCTTTACTGTTTCGGAAGGAGGAGCACAGCTGTTGTTAAATGGTTTTTCTCAGGTCGAATTTCAGAAAAAGCTGTTCAGTTCTAAAGATTATAAGCAGATTATCTATACCAGAACCGCCGTTAAAGATGGTTTTGGAAATGGTTTTAGACATACCTTCCTGCTAAAAAAAGGTGGTTTACCAACTATGCTGCAGGTATTTTATACTTACAGCGGTAAAGATTATTTCGTGATCAGCATTACTTTACAAGGTGCTGATTTATCCATTAACCGCATTATTCCACTAGCCGGAAATCTGATTGATCAGGAATCTTCGGATATACCCACCAGTTTATTTGTACCATTTGATAACGATACCTTCATTTCGTACAATACAGTGCCTTTAAAAGCCAATGTGAACAATCCAAGTGCCGAGGTTGGCGCTTTATACCACGATCAGTCGCGTAAGGGTTTTGTATTTGGTTCCCTCGAACACAGCAACTGGAAAACGGGTGTGATCACTGCAATGGACGTCGATAAAAAGATTAGCATACAGGCCATTTGTGGTTATACCGAAGAAAGTATTACCCGCGATAAAATTCAGCATGGTTATTTAAATGGTAATGCAATCAGTTCGGCAAAGGTATTTTTCGGTGCTTTTAACGACTGGCGTTTAGGCATGGAAACTTATGCCAAACTGAACAGGATTTCGGAACCACCTATTGTTTTTAAATGGAACACGGCAACACCCGTAGGCTGGAACAGCTGGGGTGCCATGCAGGAAAAAATCACGCTCGAAAAAGCCAACCAGGTAAACGATTTTTTTGCCGATAGTTTAAAAAGTTTCAGGAGTGGGGGCGTGGCTTTTATCGATCTCGATTCGTATTGGGATAACCTGCTAGAAGGAGGCTTAACCGGCGATTACTCCAAACTAAAAGCATTTGCCGATCACGCCAAATCGAAAGGCTTGAAACCGGGCATTTACTGGGCACCTTTTGTTGATTGGGGTTTTGCTGGCGGTGGCAACCGTAAAGCTGAAGGAACCGATTACACTTTTGGTGAGATGTGGACAAAAGTTGGCGCTGGCCATCACGATATTGATGGTGCAAGGGCATTGGATCCAACGCATCCGGGTACGCAACAACGCATCGCAACCGTAATCAACAAATTTAAGGAATGCGGTTTTGAAATGATCAAAATCGACTTTTTAGGTCATGCGGCCATAGAATCTGATCACTTTTTTGATCCGAAAATTACAACAGGTATGCAGGCCTATAAAACCGGAATGGAGTTTTTGTTAAAACAACTTGATGGTAAAATGCTGGTTTACGCCGCCATTTCGCCAAATCTGGCTTCTGGCCGGTATGTACATGTACGCCGCATTGCCTGCGATGCTTTTAAATCGATAAAAGATACCGAATATACCTTAAATAGCGTAAGCAATGGCTGGTGGCAAACTTACCTTTACGATTATATTGATGCCGATCATGTGGTTTTCTCAGATCAATCAGACGGCGAAAATACTGCACGTTTTTTATCAGCCATTGTAACGGGTACCTGCATTACCGGCGACGATTTTTCGCGTCAGGGTAAATGGACTGCCACTGCACAGGGTTTGTTGAACAATACCGAAATCCTTAAAGTTTTGCAGGATGGAAAAGCATTTGTTCCTGTTGAAGGGAACAGGGGCAAATCGGCTTCACAGCTATTTGTAAAAGAGGTAGGAAATGTAAAATACCTGGCCGTATTTAACTATGGCGACGAAACAAAACCTTTTAGTATCAACTTTTCGAGGATCGGTTTAAAAACAAATGAGGTATATAAAGCCGAAAACCTGATTGCCAAAACAGCAGAAGACTTTAAAAACAACCAAACGATCAATCTGGCTGCTAAAGATGCCCTTATCCTTAAAATTACGCTCAAAAAGTAACATTTAATCAACCCTCTATCTATAAAACATTAGCGATTACTATTGAAAACACAAATGAACAAATCAGATCAATTTACAGGTTACATCAGGCATGGCGCATTGGCCATTGCCGTTTCCCTTTTTGCCATAACACAGCTTAATGCCCAAACCTTAATCCCTATCGAAACAGCCCATAATGCGCTGGTTTTACAGGCTGATGTTAAGAAAGATGTAAACACCATATTTTTTGGTAAAAAGCTTGCCGATAAACAGGAATACGCGCAGGTTAGCGGTATGTACAAACAAACAGAAGATTATACCGGACAGTTAAATTCGGCTTATACGCCTTCCGGATCGCGGAATTTGGTAGAACCGGCCATTAGTGTTACGCATGCTGATGGCAATAATTCGCTTGATCTGAAATATGTTGACCATAGCGTTACCAAAATCGATGATAATGTAAGCCTGTTAAAGATTAGGTTGAAAGACCCGGTATACAATTTCGAAGTAACGTTGTTTTATAAATCCTTTTATAAACAGGATGTAATAGAGCAGTGGACGGAAATTAAACACAGCGAAAAAGGTGCGGTTACACTGAACAAATATGCTTCGGCCAACCTGCATTTAAAATCGCCACATTTTTGGCTCAACCAGTACCATGGCGATTGGGCAAAAGAAATGCAGCCTGAGCAGAGCGAAATTACCCATGGTATTAAAACGTTGGATAGCAAGCTGGGTACCAGGGCGAATCTTTTCCAGCCCTCAGTTTTCATGATTTCGATGGATAAACCTGCGGAAGAGAACGAAGGAAATGTTTTGTACGGCGCTTTGGAGTGGAGCGGAAATTTCAAGATCGATCTGGAACTCGATTATCAGAATAACCTGCGCATTATTGCGGGTATGAATAATTATGCTTCGCCTTATAGTTTAAAACCGGGCGAAATTTTTGCAACGCCAGCGTTTCTATATACCTTTTCTGATCAGGGAAAAGGCGATGCAAGCAGAAAATTGCAGGATTGGGCACGCAGTTATAAGATTTTGGATGGGAAAGGCAGTCGGTTAACGCTGTTGAATAACTGGGAAGCTACTTATTTCGACTTTAATGAACAAAAACTGGCTGAATTATTAAAAGATACCAAAAAACTGGGTGTTGATTTCTTTTTGCTTGATGATGGCTGGTTTGGAAATAAATATCCGCGTAACAGCGACAACGCAGCATTGGGCGACTGGCAGGAAAACAAAAAGAAACTACCAAATGGCATCGCCTCATTGGTGAAAGAAGCCGATAAGGTTGGAACGAGGTTTGGGATCTGGATTGAGCCCGAAATGGTGAGCCCGAAAAGCGAATTATACGAAAAACACCCCGATTGGGTGGTGAAACAGCCAAACCGTTCGGAATATTATTTCAGGAACCAGCTGGAGCTTGATCTTTCGAACCCAAAAGTTCAGGATTTTGTTTTCGGAGTGGTTGACGATCTGTTTACAAAAAATCCAAAACTGGCTTATATTAAATGGGATTGTAATGCGGTGATTTATAATGCTTATTCGGCACATCAGGAAAATCAGTCGCACTTTTATATTGATTATGTAAAGGGTTTGTATAGCGTGTTACAGCGCATCCGTGCCAAATACCCAACGGTACCAATGATGTTATGCTCTGGCGGTGGCGGTAGGGTAGATTATGCTGCACTACAATATTTTACAGAGTTTTGGCCAAGCGATAATACCGATCCATTGGAAAGGATTTTTATGCAGTGGGAGTATTCTTATTTCTATCCGGCCATTAGCAGTTCCAACCACGTAACCGACTGGGGCAAACAACCGATAAAATTCCGTACGGATGTGGCCATGATGGGCAAACTGGGTTTTGATATTGTGGTAAGCAAACTGCCTGAAAATGAACTTCAGTTCTGTCAGGATGCGATCAAAAATTATAATGAAGTGAAAGGTATTATCTGGCAGGGCGAGCAGTATCGTTTAGCCGATCCGCGCAGCGGTAGTGTGGCCTCAATGTTATATGTAAACGACCAGAAAACAGAAGGTGTAATTTTTAATTACCTGGTAAATTACCGTTATGGCGAAGGCAGTAAGTATCCGGTTAAATTAAATGGATTGGATGCAGCTAAAAAATACCAGATCAAGGAGATTAACCTGTTCCCGGGTACAAAATCACCAATTGATGGCAACAAAACCTATACAGGAGATTTTTTGATGAAAGTGGGTTTCAACCCTGTTTTAAATACGGATAGAACAAGTGTAGTGCTGAAATTTGAGGAAGTGAAGTAGTTTAAAGGAGAACGTCATTAATATAGTCCGTCATTGCGAGGAACGAAGCAATCTTAAAGCGCACGCTAATAGCGATCGTTGTAAGATTGCTTCGTTCCTCGCAATGACGGACTTTTTTGCTTGTTGGTGATTGTTTGTGTCTCCGTGGTTTGTGTCCCTCACCCGCAAACTTTTAATAAAAAGTGCCGTCATCTTGACCGAAGCGCAGCGGAGTGGAGAGATC
>NZ_DJDT01000076.1 GCF_002432345.1 Pedobacter sp. UBA5917 | reverse complement strand
GGTACTGGCAGGCGAAGTAAAAGGAGCAGAACATGAAGAAACCACGCATTTTTCTATTGTAGACCGCGATGGTAATGCCGTGTCTATCACTACAACCTTAAACGGTTCTTATGGATCGCTGGTGGCCGTAAAAGGAGCCGGTTTTTTGCTTAATAACGAAATGGACGATTTTTCTGTTAAACCGGGTGCACCGAATATGTATGGTTTGGTAGGTGGCGAAGCCAACGCCATTGCACCAAATAAGAGAATGCTCAGCTCAATGACACCGAGTATTGTGGAAAAAGATGGAAATTTGTTTATGGTGGTGGGCACACCTGGAGGATCGACCATTATTACTTCGGTATTCCAGACCATCATAAATGTAATCGATTTTGATATGTCGATGCAGTCGGCAGTTGCAGCTAAAAAATTCCACCACCAATGGCTACCTGATGAAGTATATGTAGAAAAAGATGCGATCGATAGCCTATCTACTGAAAAATTGAAAGCTAAAGGTTATAAAATTATGCCCAGGGGAGCAATCGGCAGGGTTGATGCCATTTTAAAAACGAAGTGGGGTAATTATCAGGGCGGAGCCGATCCGCGTGGTGACGATAAGGCCATTGGTTGGTAGCAGATTATCGCTTCTATTTTTTTATCTTAGCATTAGTTAATTTGGTACCATTCAAGTAGCAGGTTGTCTAATTCAAAATTTAAAGAGATGAAGAAGCGCATATTCAATATTGCCCAAAACTATCCAGATTTACCCGCGGTAGATTCAGCCATCTCTTTTGGCCCTTTTGTGAAGTACCTGCAACGGAAAATTGAAGAGGAGCAGACGGTAAAGTCGACCCTTTATAGCAATGCATTAGAAGAGTTCAGGAAACAGGGAGTAGATGATCAGGTGATCGCGCTCGATGACATTTATCAGCACGAATTGTTGCTGGAGTACATGTATGCCTGCCTTTCGCCGGCACTTTTAACAGAAGATCATCAGGCCTGGGGGCTTTGTGCTCCAATGCAGCCCATTACCTTTTACGGTACCGAACTGATGTACGAATTGCTCGAACATGAGGAAAAAGATCAGAACAGCTTTGCAGGATCGAAAACGCTTGAACAGCACCGGCACGATCGTCTTCATTTTATTTACTCGTTTATCCTTAACGAACTATATGCGTTCCACTCGCCCTTAAAAGAAAAATATCATTCGGCCATTAATGCCGATACCGGCCTGCCTGCTTATTTCCACATTGGTGTAAATGCCGGTTTTATCGAAGTAAGAACTAAACAAAACTTGCCTGAGCTTAGCTACCGCGAATTACAGCAATATTTAACTGAAGAATCTGGCCTGGATAAACTACAACAGGTATTGCCTTTAGATCTTTTTGAGCTGCGGGGCATTTCGGTACTTACCATAACCGATGTTACGCCTAAACAGGCAGTAGAAAATATTAAAGCAGTTAGGTTAAACCGCATACCTGGTAACGAAGGTGCCGCCTACGAAGAGGTGATCCAATCACTAAAAGTATTGGTGCAGAATGCCAATATCCAATTCGACCTTTTCCCTTTTGTAAGGGTAAACAACAAAATGGTTTATGGCTATGTAAAGGGTGGCAGTGGACTGCTTTTTTCTGTATGGGGCGAAGAAACTTTAAGTCCCGAAGCATTTCAGCAGATTGCCGAAGGTTATGCCGCTAACCCCAATTCCTTTTATTCACCCGATATCTGGGCCGAAAGTAAGGAAATGTTTCCCTGGCTGGACCGGTTTAGGGAATTGAATGTAAAATCGATGGCACTCATACCGGTGTTTCATAACCATATATTGGTTGGGGTGCTGGGGATGCATACCTGGGTGGGTGAAACTTTTGATGAAAAGAAAATCACTTTGCTCGATCCCGTATTGGCTCCGATTGCGCAGTTATTGCAGGTGTATATCGATGAATTTAACCTTGAAATTGAAAATATAATCAAGGAAAAATATACTTCAATACAACCTGCCGTACAATGGAAATTTAATGAGGCGGCCTGGCACCACCTATATAGTAGAAAAAAGAACTTACCAATCAGTAGTGACGACATTAGTTTTAAAGATGTTTACCCTTTTTATGGTGCAATAGATATCAGGAACTCAACAACCGAAAGAAATATTGCAAGTAAGGCCGATCTGAGCCTTCATTTGGCTATGCTTAATGATACCTTGAAAGAACTTACCAAAAGTTATAGTGATGCCTTATTGTTGGAGATCATTTTTAACTGCAACAAATGGAATAACATTTTGCAGGGCAATGAGTTAAATACAACAGATGAAAACAGCCTCAATATTTTTCTTAAAGAAGAAACCAGCGATTATTTAAAACTCATTTCACAGTCGCATCCCAACACCCAAAAAATAATAGGGGGATACCTCGAAACCATTTCCGAAAACCATGGTGAGGTTTATAAACACAGGCAGGCTTTGGAAGCATCCATGCAGTTGATCAATACTTCAATTAATAATTATTTCGAAGCCGAGCGCGAAAAACTGCAGGAATCTTATCCCTGTTATTTCGAAAAATTTAGGACGGATGGGGTTGAATACGATATTTATATTGGGCAATCTATTGCTCCCGATAAGGTTTTTAACCATTTCCACTTAAAAAATCTACGCTTATGGCAGCTTTCATCAATGGCGGCCATTGCCAAAATGGTAAAACAACTCGAACCCGAAATGCCTGTTAAACTGGCCACTACACAACTGATTTTTATCCATAACCATCCCATAGATATCAGTTTCCGTGTTGATGAAAGAAAATTCGATGTAGAGGGGGCTTACAATATCCGATACCAGATGATCAAAAAAAGAATCGATAAAGTGCTCATCCGGAATTCGCAGGAAAGGTTAACCCAGCCCGATAAATTGGCTTTAATCTATTTCAATAAAAGGGATATCGACGATTACCTGCCATTTGTAACTTATCTCCAGGAAACAAAAGTATTAGCATCCGAAACCGAAGATCTTGATCTGGAAGATCTGCAGGGTTTAAGCGGATTAAAAGCGCTACGGTTAACAATTTTGTAAGTAAACTATCCAGTAGCTTAACCTCTTCCAATAGTCGTTACCCTGAATTTATTTCAGGGTCTATCTAGTTGTGAAAATGTGTTGATCACATTTAACCATCTTTAAAAATCATAAAGCCGATAGATGAGACAAATCTGATGGTTATCGAATTAGCATGACAATCAGTTTAGCTATTACACCAAGAATTGATTATTGCCGATAAATATTAATCACAATGAGATAATTAAAGTTTTTAACAACAGCACACCCGTCAGCACATACTACACCGCAAAATAATTGTTAACAAGTTGATAATTATTTTTACATGGTTGTATTTTTGGTATAGCAATTGTAAGGGTATGGAAACGCTATTCAACGTTATACAGAAAATTATGAAACTACAGCTATTTAAAACATTACCAGTTGCACTTGCTGGTTTATTAGTCGGGACAGCTGCTTCGGCTCAAACTCCTGCAACAAACACAACAACGTTCAGAACATGGTCTATCGGTGTTAATGCAGGTGTGCTCACCCCCCTATCACCACTAGGTGGTAAAAACGATTTTAGTAATAATAAATCTAATTTTGGTTACGGGCTTTACATTAAAAAACAATTTACACCTTATTTCTCTTTACGTTTAGATGGAGTTCGTGGTAAATTAAAAGGTGATAATACTGAGCCTTACGAAAGTGGCTTGGTAAATAATTCGCCGGTAAGGGCTTTCGATACGCAGTTATCGTACTCAGGAAGTTTAAACGCCGTTGTAAACATGTTCAATATCGACATGTTTAAAAAAGAGAACACTTTACAGCTTTTTGCTTCGGCCGGTTTCGGATTTGCAGGATATAAACCAACAATTACAACTGCTTCAGGAACGTCGCAATTTGGTGGTGGTGATAACATCAACGAATTAATTATCCCTGTTGGTTTAGGTGCTAAATTTAAACTTTCGGATGCTGTTAATTTAGATTTAGGGTGGACAATCAATTTTGTTGATGGTGATAACCTTGATGGTTACTACAAAAACGGAAACGATAAATATAACTATGCTTATGCAGGTTTAGAATTTGCTTTGGGTAGCGGAAAACAATTGGCTTTCCACAATCCGGTAGCTTTAACCTATGATGAAGCTGTAAAAGCTAAACAAACCGCTGAAGGTTTAAGGTCTGAATTAAACGCACAAAAAGCTGATAATGCTAAATTGCGCGGCGAATTAAATGATATCTTAAAAGATACCGATGGTGATGGTGTTGCAGATAAATTGGATAAATGTCCTGATACTCCTGCAGGTACTGTAGTAGATGGTTCAGGTTGTCCATTAAAAACTCCTGAAAAAGTGGTAGAAAAAGTAATCGTTACTGAAGAAGACCGCAAAGTGGTTAACGAGGCGATTAAAAACCTGGAGTTCGACTTAGGTAAAGCAACAATCCGTGCTAAATCTTTTGCTTCATTAAACAGGGTTGCCGCCTTATTGATCCAGAAAAACTTCAGTTTAAAATTAGCCGGTCACACTGATAACACAGGTTCTAAAGAATTGAACTTACGTTTATCAAAAGATAGAGCAGAATCTGTAAAAGCTTACTTAGTTTCGCAGGGTGCTAATGCATCACGTATCGAAGCTA
>NZ_DJDT01000311.1 GCF_002432345.1 Pedobacter sp. UBA5917 | reverse complement strand
AAGGCTATCGCTGCACTCGTTAAAACGAGCGCAAGCATTTTGTTAGAATTGCTCACTGTAAATAGATTTGGATCCTGTTCGGTAATGCTGAACAGGATTTTTTTGTTCCTATAAACCTCGCAGGTTTTTAAAACCTGCGAGGTTTGGACAATAAAAAAAGCAGCTACAAATTAATGCAGCTGCTTTAAAATCTATTTCCAGAATCCGCTTATTGCTGCGGACCCTGTTGTTGCGGAAAGAAAACCGACAGACGGCTTTCCAGTTCATTAAATGTTTTCTGTAGCTTATCGCTTAATTTATCCTGACCAGCAGCTTTAGTGGTCTTAATCATTCTATCCAGATAGTATAAACCGGTTTGGATATTCTGCGATCCTGTTAAACCTTTTGATTGTGAAATATCAGCAAGATAGTTTAATTCCTTTTGGATGTAATCGCCAGATTTATCCATAATATCATTAGCCCTTGCTGTTTCGCCCAATTTGTATAGGTTTTCGGCCATGTAGAATTTCACTACAACAGTACGGATACCAAAGAATTTATCAGTTGGCATTACTGCAAAATACTTATCCACTACTTTTTTCGCTTCATCAATTTTACCATCTTTAATCAGACTGTTTGTTAAGCTGCTGAAGATATTGGTAAAAATAAAAGTATCATCCGATGATTGTGGATCCAGGTATTTGGCAGTTTTCATATTGCCCCACTTAAATTTAGTCATCACGTTGTTGTACATTACAGGAGTATTTAACTGCTCTGGTTTATCCTCTGTTGCAGTAGTATCGGTTTTTAAAGGTAATAAGCGAAGTGCTAAACCTTCGCTGTATAAATACTTATCTAAACCGTTGTATTGCTCTGAAGGTACTGTAGAAGCAAAATAAATAGGGCGTTTCCAGTTGTTGTGTGCAAGGATATCGAACATGGCCAAAGTACCTTTGGTTACATAGCCTTTGTTAAATTTCCAGGCCACTTCTGTTGCAATTTTCGAAGCATCAGCAGCTGAGACCGTTCCTGTACTTACCACTTGTTGCGGATCTACCGTAATTTTAAGGTTCTTGGTAGGCAGGAAGTTCGATTTCGAACCATCCTGCATCGGTACCTTATCGCTTTCATCATTTGATAACAATAAATCAACCACGTTTTTAAGTTCGATACTGCCTGCAATTTTATAATCATCGTAAGGCATTACATCCCTTTCGCCCTGTACATACTGCTCAGGTTTCATGGTGATCGGCAACGGAGCCGATTCGTTCTGTTTCTGTCTTAAACCATTGATGTACCAATCTGTATCAAACAAACTTAAGTTTACAATACGCACATCCGGACGTACATTTTCTACTTCCTGGATATACCAAAGCGGGTAGGTATCGTTATCGCCATAGGTAAATAAGATGGCGTTTGGTGCACAAGATTGCAGGTAATCCAAAGCAATATCATGTGGAACCAATTTGGTAGAGCGGTCGTGGTCATCCCATCCCTGCTCGGCCATAATTACCGGTGCAGCCAATAAACCGATTACTGTAGCGCCGATGGCACCGGTAGTTGGCGTTAATTTTTTAAATAACCATTCCTTTATGGCAAGTGCCCCAAGGCCGATCCATATCGCAAAAGCATAAAATGATCCTACATAGGCGTAATCCCTTTCGCGTGGCTCTAATGGTTTTTGATTTAGATATAATACAATCGCAATACCTGTAAAGAAGAATAATAATGCTACTACGCCGGCATCTTTCTGGTTACGTTTAAAGTGCCAAAGTGCACCGATGATTCCCATAATTAACGGTAAAAAGAAAAAACGGTTATAAGCTTTGTTATCAACGGTTGATGGCGGCAAATGGCTCTGATCGCCACGTAACCACGAATCAATTGGTTTAATACCACTGATCCATTCGCCTTCAAAACCGCTTCCCTGGCCCTGCTCATCGTTCTGGCGGCCAACAAAGTTCCAGAAGAAATAACGCATATACATGTAACCGATCTGGTAACTGGCCAAAAAGCCAACATTATCAACCAGATTCGGGTTTTTTGAATCATCTAAGTGCATCCATTCTTTGTAAAAACCTGCATGACGGGCATCGTCGCTGAACATACGTGGCAATAAAGTGTTGTTATTATATTCGTAATCAGTTTTTTTACCGGCTACTTCATATTTTTCTTTACCTTTTCTCCAGATGGTTTTTCCACCTTCGGTTACACCTGTTCTTTCCGAATTATAGTTAGGTCCGTATAATAAAGGCCTATCGCCATATTGCTCACGGTTTAGATAGCTTAAGAAAGAGAAAGCATCTTTTGGTGCACTGTTATTTAAATTCGGGTCTGCTTTGGCCCTGATAATGATCATTGAGAAAGACCCGTAGCCAAAAATGATCAGCACAACAGAAAGTAAGCCTAAGTTTAATAATTTCTTTTGGTGTTTGATGGAATAACGGATTCCCCAAACCAACGCACCGATCAATAAAATAGCGAAGAATAAAACGCCGGTTCCGAAACCTAAACCTAAAGTGTTTACAAAGAAAAGATCGAAATAGGCACCGAACGAAACCAGGTACTGGATAATACCGTACTGGATTACTGCCAGGATTAAAATACCAATGATAAGTGTTTTGAAAATCCCTGCAGTTGTAGCCTTATCTGTTCTTTTAAAGTAATAGATAAAAGCAAGCGCCGGGATGGTTAATAAGTTTAACAGGTGGATACCGATTGATAAACCCATGATATAGGCAATAAACAACAACCAGCGATCGGCACGCGGCTCATCGGCATGTGCTTCCCATTTAAGGATTGCCCAGAAAACAATAGCGGTAAATAACGACGATTGTGCATAAACCTCCGATTCTACAGCCGAGAACCAGAAACTGTCTGAAAAAGTATAGGCCAACGCACCAACGGCACCTGCACCCATAATACTGATCAGTTTGCCTGTGGTAAGTTCTTCGCCGGCTTTTAACACCGTTTTTTTAGCCAATGCGGTAATTGTCCAAAATAAAAATAAAATAGTTGCTCCGCTCGATACGGCAGAACCTACGTTCATCCAGTACGCAATCCTGGTCAGATCTCCAGTAGCAAAGATGGAGAAGAAACGTTGGATCATTAAGAATAAAGGCGCACCCGGCTGGTGAACAACCTGCATCCTAAATGCCGATGCGATAAATTCGCCGCAGTCCCAAAAACTTGCAGAAGGCTCAAGGGTTAAAACGTAAGTTATTGTAGCAATTAAAAAGCAGATCCAGCCTACTATATTATTAACTTTTGAATAATTCATTGGTTTGTTTAATGATATTAAAAATTGTTTTCACATAAAAATGCTGCCGAAATTAACTATTCTAAGCGATAAAACAGGTAATTTTTTAGATTGATTTAACAATTTTTAACGGCCTAAGCCTGTTAACATCAAGGATTTTAATCTGTTTGAAATGAAAAACCCATAAGCAGAATATTAAAAACTGCCCATGGGTTAAAATTTAAAATGTTTTTATGCTAACCGGTTGCATAAGGGGTAAAACGGATAATCAGATCGTTGTACTGTTTTTCGAGGCCTTTGCTTAACCCATTCTGTTTAAATTCACCGGTTAATTTTACCATCTGGCCTAAAAACCCAAGGTAGAAACGTACATCCTGCTCTGCGGCCAGCTGGTTTTTGCTTTCGCTTACATCCGCGAGGTAGTTCAGTTCCTTATTTACATAATCGGCCGTTTTTTTGATCATCGCATTTGCACGGTTCAGGTCGTTTAAGCGGTAAAGGTTTTCGGTAAAATAATAGGTGCTCATTACCTGGCGCATGCTGTAAAACTTTGTAGGTATTACTTCAAAAAATTTATTAACCATTTTTTTGCTCTCGACAATTTTACCCTGGTTAATCATGTTATTTAATGCACCGTTAAACATACTTGAGATCCGTGTTACATCATCGGATGATTGCCTGTCGAGATGGTTTGCATTTTTAATATTTCCGTAAGCATAAACATTCATCAGGTTATTGTACAAAGGTTTGATGTTGATGCGTTCATAATCTTCGGTAATGGCAGTATCGGGTTTTAATGGCAGTAATCTTTTATTCAGCCCTTCCGAATAAAGGTATTTGTTTAAGCCGATATACTGCTCGTCGGGCATAGCACCGGTAAAATAAATCGGGCGTTCCCAATTGTTGTGCACCAAAATATCGAATAAGGCCAAAGTTCCTTTGGTAACATAGTTTTGGTTAAACGTCCATTCCATACTGCCTGCAATTTTGCCCGCATCTTCTTTTGGCACCGTACCGGTATCTAAAACCTGTTGCGGACTTACAGCCAGTTTCAGGTTTTTAGTAGGCAGCACGTTATATTTTGTTCCATCGTTCATGGTTACTTTGTCTTCGTCATGATCGGAGAGGAGGATGTCCAGAATTTGCTGTAATTCGATGTGCTGGGCTACTTTATAATCCTGGTAATACATAATATCCCTTGTACCTTCAACATATTGTTCGGGTTTTAAGGTAATGGGCAATGGAGCCGATTCGTTCTGCTTTCTACGCATACCGTCTATATACCAATCGGCAGTAAATAAACTCAGGTTTACCACGCGTACATCCGGACGTACGTTTTCTACCTCCTGTGCATACCAAACCGGATAGGTATCGTTATCACCATAAGTAAATAAAATGGCATTGGGTGCGCAGGATTTAAGGTAATTGACAGACATGTCTCTCGCTTCGTGACTATCAGAACGGTCGTGGTCGTCCCAACCCTGGTTGGCCATAATAACCGGCGCACAGCACATTGCAACAACCGAGGCAAAAATACCTGCCCGTGCGGGTGTTAATTTCTTAAATACCCAATCTTTTAATCCGAATACACCTAAGCCAATCCAGATCGCAAATGCGTAAAACGAACCTACGTAAGCATAATCCCTCTCGCGTGGCTCAATTGGCACGGAGTTGAGGTACACCACAATGGCAATGCCGGTAAAAACAAATAACAGGCCGATAACACCGGCATCTTTCTGGTTACGTTTAAAATGCCAAACCGCACCGATAAGGCCGATGATTAAAGGCAAAAAGAAAAACCTGTTGTAAGCTTTATTCTCGGTAATGGATGGGGGGAGATTTTTTTGGCTGCCCAACCTCATTGCATCTACAGGTTTAATACCGCTGAGCCAGGCGCCATCGGTGCCGCCAAACTGTCCGTCTTCATTATTTTTCCTGCCCACAAAATTCCACATAAAGTAGCGCATGTACATTTGCCCGGCCTGAAAAGAGAACATGTATTTTAAATTTTCTACAAATGTTGGTTTATGCTGATCATCAAAACCCATATAATTTTTGTAAAACCGCACATGCTCGGGTTTATCACTGTACATACGGGGCATTAAAGTTTTATCGGCAAAAACGTAGGCCGATTTTGTTCCGGCCGGTTCGTATTTTTTGTCGCCCTTGCGGAAGATTTTTCCTGTTTCCTTAATATCTATCTTTTCTGAATTGTAATTCTCTCCATAAAGTAAAGGTCTGTCGCCATATTGGTCGCGGCCTAAATACCTCGAAAGTGAAAATACATTATCTACATTATAATTGTTGAGGTTGGGTTTAGCCTGCGCCCTGATTACCAATAAGGCAAAAGAGCTGTAACCGAATAATAGGAGCACAGTAAACAATAAGATCAGGTTTAAGGCTCTTTTATTTCTGCGGATGGAGTAACGTATGCCGTAAACCAGGCTGCCGATTAATAACACCGCAAAAAACAATATACCTGTACCAAAACCCAGGTTCATGGTATTTACAAAAAAGTAATCGAAGCCCGCTGCAAGCGATATTACATACTGTATAATACCAAACTGTACCACGGCCAATGCTGCAATAGAAACCAAAAATACTTTTACAACACCTTGCCATTTTGGCGAAGGGTTCTTTTTAAAATAATAAACAAATATTAATGCAGGGATGGTAAGCAGGTTTAAAATATGCACGCCGATAGAAAGCCCCATAATATAAGCTACAAAAAGCAGCCAGCGGTCGGATTTTGGTTCGTCGGCCTGCGATTCCCATTTCAGGATGCCCCAAAATACCACAGCGCTGCAGAGTGATGACATGGCGTAAACTTCGGCCTCTACTGCAGAGAACCAGAAACTATCAGAAAAAGCATAGGCAAGGGCACCAACCAAACCCGCTCCAATAATGCCGATAGTTTGCTGTTGGGAGATTTCTTCGCCTTTTTTAACCACGGTTTTCTTTGCCAATGCCGTAATTGTCCAGAATAAAAATAAAATTGTACCTGCACTTGCAAGCGCAGATGCGATATTTATAAAGTAGGCTACTTTGGTTTTATCGCCAAAAGCCAGGGTAGAGAATATTCTTTGAATCATGGATACAATTGGGGCGCCGGGCTGGTGTACCACCTCCATTCTGAAGGCCGAGGAGATGAATTCGCCACAGTCCCAGAAACTTACGGATTGATCTAAAGTTAAAATGTAGGTAATTGCCGCAATGCCAAAGCAGAGCCAGCCCCCAATGGTGTTGATCCTAGAGTAATTCATAGTTTAATTTTTTGTCTTTGATAATAAATGATTTATGTGGTTCGCAGTAAAAAAAGTCGTATAAAAAAAGAAAATGTTGCATCGGATATAATCATTTTTTTATCTTTGCATCGCAAACAAAGAACAGCAGGAAAGAAATTAAAAATATTTTAAAATCACTCTTGCATAATTAAAATAAGGTTCCTACATTTGCATTCCCTTTCGAGGAGAATATCCTTGATAAATTTTGTCCGATAGTATAAGGGTAGTACAACGGTTTTTGGTACCGTTTGTCTTGGTTCGAATCCAGGTCGGACAACAGAAATTTAACGTCGGATCATGTTTAAATCTACATGATCCGATTTTTTTTAACCGTAAACTACACACGGACCATGCCATTGCAGTTTAACCCGGTAAAACTTTTTTCCGGAACAGGTTCTAAGGGATTATCACTTAAGATTGCCGAACATTACGGCAAACCACTTGGTAGCGTAACCATCCACAAATTCAGCGATGGCGAATTTCAGCCTTCTTTTGATGAGTCAGTCCGTGGTAGCGATGTTTTCCTCATCCAGTCTACTTATCAGCCCAGCGATAACTTAATGGAACTTTTGTTAATGGTTGATGCCGCTAAAAGAGCATCGGCACATTATATTACAGCAGTGGTTCCTTATTACGGTTTGGCCCGTCAGGATAGAAAAGATAAACCGCGTGTAGCAATCGGAGCCAAATTGGTGGCCAATTTATTGAAGTCGGCAGGTATCCACCGCATCATGACCATGGATTTACACGCTGCACAGATACAGGGTTTCTTCGATATTCCGGTTGATCACTTAGATGGATCGGTAATCTTTGTTCCTTATATCAAAAGCTTAGGCTTAAAAAACTTAACCATCGCATCGCCTGATATGGGCGGTTCGTACAGGGCACGTACTTTTGCCAAGTTTTTTAATGCAGAGGTAATTATCTGCGATAAACGCCGTAAACGTGCCAACGAAATCGAATCGATGTCGATTATTGGTGATGTTACCGGACAGGATGTAGTTTTGATTGATGATATCTGCGATACTGCAGGAACTTTATCAAAAGCTGCTGCCTTGATTATGGAAAATGGCGCTGCAAGTGTAAGAGCAGTTTGTACACATGCGGTATTATCTGGCAAAGCGATAGAAACAGTAGAAAATTCGGTATTAACCGAGCTGATTGTTACCGATACGATCCCGTTAAAGCAGGAAAGTTCGAAAATAAGGGTGTTAAGCACAGCAAGTTTATTTGCAAGGGCAATTGCCAATGTAAACGAACATGGATCGATTAGCGACCTGTTTAGGGTTTAGAGGGGTTAATTGTATAAACTGGTTAATCGGTTAATTGTGAGTTTTGTGCTCAGTTAACCAATTTAAACAATTAACCAGTTAACCAAAAAAGAGAATAATAAAAGTAGAAAGTAGTGTGTAAAAGGCTTCAAATCTTGATACCAGCTACTAAATACTTGATACTAATAAATAATAAAATAAATAAAAAATGAAAACAATCGCAATTAGCGGTTCTCCAAGAGAGAACGTAGGGAAACGCGATGCCAAGGAACTTCGTTACGAAGGTAAAGTTCCGGCGGTATTGTATGGTGGAAAAGAGCAACAACACTTAGCTGTGGTTATTGCTGATTTAAGAGATGTTATTTATACCCCGGAGGTTAACTTTGTTGAAATCAATGTTAATGGTGTTAAAACTAAAGCTATCGTAAAAGATACGCAGTATCACCCACTTACCGACGTATTATTGCACATCGATTTTCTTCAGTTGTTCGACGAGAAAGAAATCGTAATGGAAATCCCTGTAAAATTAACAGGAACTTCTCCAGGTGTTAAAATGGGGGGTAAATTGATTCAGAAATTACGTAAACTGCGTGTTAAAGCATTACCAGCTAACATGCCACAAAACGTAGAAGTAAGCTTAGAGAAATTAGAAGTAGGTAGCTTGTTCCGTGTTCGTGACCTTAAAGGTGATCAATACGTAATCACTAACACTCCTGAAGATACTATCGTTTCTGTCGCAATGTCTAGAGCATTAAAACAAGCAGAAACTGAAGCTGCTAAAGGTAAAAAATAATCAGGATTCTTAGGATTTCCTGATTTCAAGATGAAGCGTTTCGATTTAGGTCGGAACGCTTTTTTGTTTCATAAAGAATTTGATCGCCAAATGCTTAACGCTAATCGCCCAACTTTCCATAATCCATTTTCCATCTTCCATTAAACATTTTATCTTTGCGCCATGAAATATCTTATAGTAGGCTTAGGCAATATCGGACCTGATTATGCGCATACCCGACATAATATTGGCTTTGATATTGCCGATGAACTGGTTAAAGGTTTAGATGGTAGTTTCGAGAATATCCGCCTGGCATATTATTCGGAAGTGAGCTTTAAGGGCAAAAAACTGCATGTAATTAAGCCAACTACCTTTATGAATTTAAGCGGTAAAGCGGTTAACTATTGGATGAAGGAACTGAAGATAGCGCCAGAAAACGTGTTGGTAATTGTAGATGATCTTGCACTGCCATTGGGTAAGTTAAGATTAAAGCTACAGGGCTCGAGCGCTGGTCATAATGGCTTAAAAAGTATAGAAGAGGTTTGCGGCGGACAGAACTACGCACGCCTCCGCTTCGGTATCGGTAATGATTATCCAAAAGGTCGGCAGGTAGACTTTGTTTTGGGCTTATTTGATAAAAACGAACAATTAGAGCTCCCTGCGCTGATTGATAAAAGTGTAGAGCTGATTAAAAGTTTTGTTACTATTGGACCTACACATACGATGACCGCTTTTAATAAATAGGTTTTTGGGTTAATCGGTTAACTGTTTAAATTGGTTAATTGGGCATTACACTAGTTCATTAGGCATAGGTTGATTTGTCCTCACCCAATCCGTCATTGCGAACTGAAGGGCCGGGTAGCTAGCGTGAAGCAATCTTTTTTATAGTTCATTGGTCATTTGTAAATTGGGTCATTGGTTAACTATTCATGCTGTCATCCTGAGCGTAGCGAAGGATCTTTTCCCTGCGCCATACAACCCAAAATAGCATTACTACCTGTGCCACCTAAACCCGATCGAAGTGGTTCCGATGCCTAATCAATAGCTTGTATTTTACAGTAACCGGCATCGGATTAACGGAGAGCGGGACTGAATTGACCCAAAAGCATCTGCATCTGATTTCCAAAAAATAAATCAGTTTTTTGGTGTTTGGTGAGCCACCAAACATGGAGCAGGTGAGAAACTAAGTATAAGAAAGATGCTGAAATAAATTCAGCATGACGAATCGCATGAGATAATGGTGAAAAAAAAAATGCAACTAAACAAAAAAAAGACCATCTTTCGATGATCTTTTAATAAAATATAGTTAGTTAATGATTATTTAACTTTTTCCTGCGCTCTTGCAATGTAAGCATCAATTAATTGCGCTTCTGCACTTTCAGGATATTGTGTTTTAACTTTGGTATAAGCATCAACTGCACCTTTAAAATCGTTTTGGTTTTCGTTAACCAAACCAAGTTTTTTCAAAAACATAGGTGAAGTAAATTTACTTGCTTTATCAGCTGCTTTTTTATAGTAAGTTGCCGCTTGTTTAAAATCTTTCAATTCGCTGTAAGCATCACCCAATAAACCTAAAGCCAATGGATCTGCAACCGGACTGCCTGTAGCGCTATATTTGCTTAACGATTCGATTGCCTGTTTGTATTCGCCTTTACGTAAATAGATACCACCTAAATAAAGGTTAGCCAGATTTGCCGATTTTGTATTATCATATTCTTTGGCAATCTGCTCAAATCCCGGATATCCGCTTTCGCCTTTAACTGCTTTGTTCGATAGTGAATCCACACCAACATATTGTTCGGCTTTGTACATTTTGCTGGCGGCTTCTTCAGCACGGCCTTTTAAATACACGCCTTGATACCAAAGATATATTAACACCAATAATACTACAGCGCCTGCTATGAAAAGTAAGCTCTTATTATTCTCCTGTAAAAATGAACCTTTTTTGGTTGATTGAATTGTCTGGTTATCTGTTGTAGACATGTTTGTTTAAAAAATTTAAGATTGCAAAAATACATTTTTCAATCAAAGTATCAACCTTTATTTTGAAGTATTTAATTAATCATTAGTTATTTAGGGGCGCAGATTATAAAATAGCTGCAACAATTAGCGCAGTAGGCTAATTAAGGTGTTAAACCACGTTTGGTTGTCGCTAAAAATACCGGTATGGTTAATTACCAGATATACCGTTTGGCTTTCTGAGCGGCTAATGGTTGATCTGATCCTGATAGGCTGCCAGAACAAACCGAAGTTTTTGGCCGACGAAGCCGGAAAAAGGTCATCAAAACCCATGTAAACCTCTTCTATATTGGAGAGTGGAACCTCCAACTGCTCATCTCCGGTAATAAATAAACCGTTTGATGCCAATAGAATATTGCCTTCATGATTATGTTGAGGCGTTAAGAAAGAGAAGAAATTAGCTATTTTCTTGAACCAGCTCGAACTTTTCTCGGTAAGTTCGTGATCGTATGACCACAGCACATTACCTTCTAACATTTTTTGTGCAACCATTTAAATATTTTTCCTTGCTATGAAAGTACAATTTTTTTAAATGTTATTAACGTTAATTTTAAACAATGGATGTTTAGAGGCTAAAAAACGGTAAATTTGTGACATATTTATGTGGTTAAAAAACATTACCCTTCTAAATTTTAAGAACTATAGCGATGCAGACCTCCGTTTTTCTGAAACTGTAAACGTTTTTACGGGTAATAACGGTTCGGGCAAAACCAATATGCTCGATGCCATCCACTACCTCTGTCTATGTAAAAGTTACTTTAACCCGATCGATAGTCAGCAGATTAAAACCAGCGAAGAGGTGTTTATGATCCAGGGTGATTTTGACCGTAACGAAAAAAACGAAAAAATCTCCTGCGGTGTAAAGCGTAACCAGAAGAAACAGTTTAAACGCAATAAAAAGGAATACGATAAACTGGCCGATCATATTGGCCTTTTTCCGGTGGTGATGGTTTCGCCCTACGATGTAAACCTGATTATGGAAGGCAGCGAGGAGCGGCGGAAATTTATCGATAACGTAATTTCGCAAACCGATGCGCATTATCTTGATCAGCTCATTACCTATAACCGCATTCTTTTAAACCGCAATGCCTTATTAAAACAGATTGCGATCACGCGGAAATACGACCCTACACTGCTCGAAATTCTGGATGAGCAGTTGGTTATTTCGGGCAATAAAATTTTTGCCATCCGTAAAGCCTTTATGGATGAGTTTATTCCGCTGTTTAACCAATATTATACCTACCTTACCGAAAATAGAGAAACGGTTGAACTGAATTATCAATCGCAGTTAAACGACAGTGGTTTTGAGGAGCTGCTTAAAAAGTCAGTAGAGAAAGACCGTGTACTGGAGCGTACTACAACAGGTATCCATAAAGACGAACTCGCTTTTGTAATCAGCGGGATGCCTTTAAAGAAATTTGGTTCGCAAGGACAGCAGAAATCTTTTTTAATTGCCTTAAAAATTGCCCAATATGCTTATCTGGCCAAAAACAAAGGGTTTAAACCTTTATTGTTGTTGGATGATATTTTTGATAAGCTCGACGATCACCGTGTTCAAAAACTGATGCAGATGGTTTCGCATCACGATTTTGGACAGATATTTATTACTGATACTGGAAGAGAAAGGGTAAAATCAATTTTTGAAAAAATAGAAGTTGATGTAACTTTGTTTGAAGTTGATAACGGAACGATACAAAATGCGTAAACCCAATGATGTTACTGTAAAAGATGCCATCAGCAAATTGCTGGATGTATACCGTTTGCGCCGGAAGTTTGATGAAACTTCGATTTTATCGGTGTGGCCGGAAATTATGGGTACCGCGATAGCCAACCGTACCAAACAGATTTATATTTATGATAAAAAACTGTTTTTAAGGATAGAATCGTCTGTAATTAAAAACGAACTGATTATGGTACGCCAGGGCATTATCCAAAAACTGAACGAACATGCCGGCAGCGAAGTAATTACCGAAATGATATTTTTGTAAGTAAAATAAAAGGGCACCAGTTTAAAACTTATGCCCCTTATATTTTGGTAAGGACTAAGACTCTCGACTTAGGACTTAGGACTCAAGACTAACTCTTCCCTCCTCCGAAAATCTTGGCGAAAATCCAGATCAGCAGTGCTACCACTACCACCACTACAATAACGCCCACCCAAACGCCGGCTTTAAATATACCTTCTACAAGTTCACAACTGCTTAAGGTAGTGCATAAAAATGCGATCAATGCTAAAGGAAGTACTTTTTTCATATTCATGTTAATTTGTAATAGCTAACATCGAATACTTAAGAAAGTTTTAAGCAAAGGCTTATTTAGCGTGGATCTAAAGAGAAAACGTCATCTCAATTACTCGTGGTGTTGGATGTTGCCATCCGACACTCTGCTAAATCTTTTTTGAACAGACTTCATTAAAGCGCGTCTCGACTAAAGCGCAGTCCCGAATTTCCGGGAGAGATATCTATCTTGCATGAAAGACCCTGACCGCGAAGCAGCTATTAGACAATAAAAAACAATAGAAACAGCTAATAAAACAAGTTCAGGGTGACGACTCTCAAGACTAATCGTCATCTCGACCGAAGCGCAGTGGAGTGGAGAGATCTACCTCGAGACAGATTTCTCGACTGCGTTGCACTCCGCTCGAAATGACGAGTTTTGGGTTATAAAAAAAAATCGCCATCTCTACTGTAACGCAGCGAAATGACGATTTTTTTTGGAAATTATTTAAGATGGCCAACTTTACATCATCCATCAAACATTTTCCATTTTACCTCACAAATCTATTTTCCGTTAACCTTTAACAGCTCAACCTCGAAAATCAAAGTGCTGTAAGGAGGAATATCTGCACCTGCGCCACGTTCGCCGTAAGCCAGATTATAAGGGATAAAGAATTTGTATTTAGAACCAGCTGGCATTAACTGTACACCCTCTGTCCAACCTGGAATAACACGGTTAAGTGGGAAAGAAATAGGTTCACCTCTATCATAAGAGCTGTCAAACTGTTTTCCGTTTAATAATGTGCCTTTATAGTGTACCAATACCGAATCGGTAGCCACTGGTTTAACGCCTGTTCCGGCGGTTAAAACCTCGTACTGTAAACCACTTGCAGTTGTTTGTACGCCTGCACGTTTTTTGTTCTGTTCTAAGAACTCCTGTCCTTCTTTCATAATAGGTCCGTATTTAATTTTATTTGCTTCAGCTTCTGCTTTGTTTTTTACCAGCGATGCTTTAGATAATGCTTCGTTGATACACTGTTGTGCCTGTTGTTGCGTTAATATTGCTTTGCCACCCGTAAAAGCATCTTTTAAGCCTTTAAGTAGTACATCGTAATTTAAGGTAGATAAACCTGTTGTTTTTAAGCTGGCGCCGATAGAAGTACCAAAGGCATAACTGGTAGAATCTAAGGTAGATTGCAGGCCACCCATTTTTAAAGTTGATGTTTTGCTTACTGTGGTCGGTTTCTTGGCAGCAGGTCTTTTTGCTGCTGTTTTGGTTTGCGCATAAGATGCAACAGCGATACCTGATAAACATACCGCTAAGAAAATTCTTTTCATTATTTATTTTATAGTGTTGAGTTATTTTTAAGGCCGAAAGATACAAAATAGATAAAACAATAAAACCCCGAATTTTCGGGGTTTTAAATAAATATCGTGTTCTTAAAAATTAGAAACGTTCGTCTGCTTTGAAGAAGAAGTTACCTTCAATTTCAGCATTCTCATCAGAATCTGAACCGTGAACCGCGTTTGCATCGATAGATTTTGCATATTTCTGACGGATTGTACCTTCTGCAGCTTCAGCAGGGTTGGTAGCACCGATCAGTTTTCTGAAATCTTCGATCGCGTTGTCTTTTTCCAAAATAGCGGCAACAATTGGTCCTGATGACATGAAGCTTACTAAATCTTTGTAGAAAGGACGCTCAGCGTGTACTGCGTAAAACTGACCAGCAGTTTCGTCGGTAAGTTTGGTATATTTTAATGCAATGATTTTAAAACCTGCATTGGTAATGTCGTTAATAATCGATCCGATGTGGCCGTTTGCTACTGCATCTGGCTTAATCATGGTAAAAGTTCTGTTAGTGCTCATTGTGCTTTGATATCAAATTTTTTGCAAAAATACGTTTTAATTGATGAATAAGCAATATCCTTCGTTTTAAGATTGAGAAAGGGATTATCCGCCGAATTTAGGTTCAATAATCCCGGCTTTTAACCACGGATGTAAACAGATAACCACGGATTTTATTTGTTTGTATCCCCCCTGAACGGCAGGGCAGGCTTTTTATCAGAAGTTAAATATATCTAACGGGCTAACTTAACAGAGTTGTCCCATAATCCCACTAATCCCAAGTCTTTTCCTATACTACATGATCCTGTTGATCCTAAAATCCTTCAATCCTGTTACGTGATCCTGTTAATCCTAAAATCCTTTAATCCTATTCTAAATTTACTTAGCTTTGCTGCTCGAAAAATATATGCTTACACTAACTGAATTAAAAACATTATTGGCTACGCCACAACGGATTGTGATCACTACGCATCATAAACCAGATGGCGATGCAATGGGGTCGTCGCTGGGATTATATGGATATTTGATTCAGAAAGGCCATCATGTAAGGGTAATAACCCCTACTGATTATCCTACTTTTTTACACTGGATGCCCAACAACGGCGATGTAATTATTTTTACAGAACAGCAGGAGCAGGCAGCCAAGTTGGTGGATGAGGCCTCTATCATTTTTTGTCTTGATTTTAACACTTTAAGCCGTATCAACGAACTGGGTGAACTGGTAAGGGCGGCAGGTGCCAAAAAAATCATGATCGACCACCACCTCGAACCAGAGGATTTTGACGATTACCGCCATTGGGATATCAATGCCTGTGCAGCTGCACAATTGGTTTACGATTTTATTGTGAACCAGTTGGAAGACAAGGCAGGAATCAATAAAGATGTGGCTTCGTGCCTTTATACAGGCATTATGACCGATTCGGGATCTTTCCGTTTCGAATCTGCAACATCAGAAGTTTACCGCATTGCCGCAAACCTGATTGATTTAGGTGCCGAACATTGGAAAATCCATCAACTGGTATACGATAATGCCAGCGAAAACCGTTTGCGTTTTTTAGGTTATTGCCTATCGAACAAATTGGAGGTTTTAAGAGAATACAATACCGCTATTATTTGGGTTACTAAAGAAGAGCTGGCCCAATACCACAGTGCAACCGGTGATACCGAAGGCGTGGTAAATTATGCATTATCAATTAACGGAATCCGGTTGGCCGCTTTGATCATCGAACGTACCGATAAGGTTAAGTTATCAGTGCGATCAACGGGCGATTTTCCGGCTAACGAGATCTGCAAGAAATATTTTAACGGTGGCGGACATAGAAATGCAGCAGGTGGTGCATCAGAAAAACCATTAAATGATGTGGTTAACGAATTTAAATCGATATTAGCAGAATATAAAGAGCAATTGATCGCCTAAGGGCAATAAATAAACAATAAAACTTAAAAAAGTCAAATTAATAAATGAAAAAGGGAATTATTATTCTAGCAGCAGCCACTTTAGGCTTAGCGGCATGTAAACAAGAAAAAAAGGGCGCAGGTGGCTTATTGTATACCATCCACCACTCGGCAGGTAGCGAAAAAATCAAGGAAGGTGATATCGTTAAAATGAACTTTATCCAAAAAAATGGTAAAGATTCTATTTTATCAAACACTTTCGATAGCGAAACCCCAGCAGTATTCCCTGTACAGAAAAAAATGTACGCTGGTGATATGAACGATGTATTAACCTTGTTCGGAGAAGGCGATAGTGCTACTTTTAAAATAGACCTGGATACTATGGCTTTCCATAGCAAACAACCAAAACCAGAGCAGTTTAAAAATGATAAATACCTTACTTTTACTGTAAAAGTTGAAAAAGTATTCAAGAAAAAAGCTGGCGAAGCTGATTCTACATTTAACAAAAGAGCAACTGAGTTTTTCCAGGCCGACTACAAAGCTACTTCTGAGAAAAAGAAAGCTGCAGAACCTGCTAAATTGAAAGCTTATTTAGAAGATACCAAATTGGCAACAAAAACTACTGCCAGTGGTTTACACTACATTATCGAAAAACCAGGTAGTGCCGAAAAACCAGCTTTGGGCGATACAGTATTAATTGATTATACCGGTAGGGTTACCAAAAAAGGTAAAGATGGTAAATACAAAATCTTCGATACAAGCGACGAGAAATTGGCTAAAGCAGAAAACGAATTTAAAGTGGGAAAACCTTATGGTCCACAAAAAATGCCTGTTGGTGGTACAATCCCAGGATTTACCGAAGCTTTACAGTTAATCGGTAAAGGTGGTAAAATCAAAGTAATTATCCCTTCTAACTTAGGTTATGGCGAGCAAGGCGCACCACAGGTTGGTATCATGCCTTTCAGCCCGATTGCTTTCGATCTTGAAATTAAAGACATTATTAAAGGAAAACCAGCTCCGGCTGCTCCAGCTGTCCCAGTATCAGCAGTTCCGGTTCCAACAACCAAAAAATAATTTTTTTAAATAATATTTAGAAATCCTGCTTATTCAGTTAAGCAGGATTTTTTTTGGCCTTTTTTTTGACGCTGAACAAAGAAATAAAACTTTACAAAGATTTATAAAAGCTTATTATCGTCTATCTTTGTAGCAATCTAATAAAATGGACCAAAATCCTGAAATAGGATCAAGATCTGTTTTTAATAAAAATACTAATGAAAAAAGGAATAATTATGCTCTTGGCAGCAGCACTTGGTTTAGCTGCCTGCAACAAATTCGAAAAGGGTGAAGGGGATATGACTTACAAGATCTATAAAAGTGAAGGTAAGCCAAAAATCCAGGATGGTGATTATGTAAAGTTAAACGGTGTGCAAACCGTCGAAACCAATACCAATCCCGATTCGGTAATGGTAAATACCTACGATAACGAACGCCCTGCGTTTTTTGCCATCAGTAAATCGATGTTTAAAGGCGATCTGGCTTCGGGACTTAAACTGCTTGGCGAAGGCGATAGCGCGGTTTTTAAACTGAACCTGGATTCGATGGAGAAATACTCCGGTCAGCCTAAACCAAAAGGCCTAAAATCGAACATTGCTTCCTTTACCATTAAAATTGAGAAGGTATTGCACAAGGGCAAAGACGCTGATTCTATTTTCGAAGCCAAGAAAAGACTTTTCTTCGAAGCAGAGTATAAAGCGCTGAACGAAAAAAACAAAACAGTAGAGCCTGCTAAAATAGCAAAATATGTTGCCGACAACGGTTTAAAGGTAAACACTGCACCATCGGGCCTGCAGTATGTAATTTCTGCTCCGGGCAATTCCGAAAGGGCAGCTTTAACCGATACCGTGTTAATGGATTATACCGGCCAGTTTACGAATAAAAAATCGAACGGAGCCATTAACGTTTTCGACACCTCTGATGCTAAAATTGCAAAAGAGGCCGGAATTTTCTCTGAAAGTGTACAGTATGTGCCGCGTAGTTTACCACTTGGGCAATTGCCGCAAGGTGTTATCCAGGGCATTCAGTTAATAGGTGTTGGTGGAAAAATTAAAATGATTTTACCATCAAGACTGGGCTTCGGCGAAAATGGTGGTGGACCGATCAATCCATTTACGCCCTTGGTGTTTGATGTAGAATTGAAAGGTATCATCAAGCCAAATGCAGCTGCGCCATTGGCTAAATAAAAAATAAGACCTCGCAGGTTTTTAAAACCTGCGAGGTCTTTTAATTTAAACCCAATTTTTAAAAGGCTTAACCGTTAGGTTAGAATTATAGTATTTTTCTTCTTCGGTTACTTCTTTAGCTACCCAATCAGGCAGATCGAAAGTTTCATCTTCGCTTTCCAGTTCTATTTCTGCCACAATCAGGCCTTTATTGTCGTCCGAAAATACATCCACTTCCCAAAGTTTACCGCTGAATTCAATTTCGTAACGGGTTTTGGAAAGTTCCGAAACCGAAAAGTTATCCAATAATTCTGTGGCTTCGGTAACCGGAATTTCGTACTCATATTCTAACCGGCTTGCGCCAATGGTTTGACCTTTTATGGTTAAAAATCCTTTGGTTTCAGTGGCTCTTACCCGTATCGTTTTATCTTTATCGGTTAACAGGTAACCCTGTCTCAAAAGTTTTCCCACCGGTTTGTTCAGGTTATCCCACTTAGTCTGATCGATTAAAAACTTGCGCTCTATTTCTTTTCCCATTTTATCTTGCCCTTTTCTGTAAATCTGCAACAGGCATGCTGATCAATCTTCCGATAGGTTGTTTGCCACGGTAGGTAATAACGCGTAACATGCTGGCATCTTTAGGTACCTGTAAGGCTGTTGCGTATTTCGGGTAAAAACGGTCGGGCGTAGAGTTATCAAAACTGTAGTAAATGTCTAAACCATCAATTTCTGTGGTCAGTTCTATCATCAATTGTTTGTCGACACTGCGTTTTACAGTAAAAATAGGATCATAAATGGCCGGCGAATATTTAATTTCAGCCAAATCCAAACGTTTAAAATGCTGTTGTGTGCGGTCTACAAAATTTGTCCAGTTCTTCTTTTCAATTGGGCTCCAGATTGATTCGGCAATGGCAAATGCACGCGGATAAACCATATATTCTACCTGGCGGAAGGTGAAAATCTGCTCGGTCCAAAGGTTTGCCTGCCCGCCGATTACGTATTGTGCATTTACACCTGCCGGAACAGGATTAAACTGATAAGCTTTATTTAGCCTTAACGAGGCATAAACTTTTGGCTCTGTAATTACGTCGGCCTGCATATAATCCAGATAGGCAAATTCGGTGGGGCTCATCACTACATTGTGTTTCTCGTTGGCGGCCTGGATACCATATTTCATGCCTCTCCAGCTCATTACAGATGCTGTTGGCGATACACCACCGTCCAAAATTTCATCCCAGCCCATAAATTTCTTGCCTTTGGCCACTACAATCTGTTCTACACGTTTTTCGAAATAGGCCTGCACCTGCGGAATGGTTTTTAACCCTTCGCGTTGCATTAATGCTTTTACCTGATCATTTTTCTCCCAAAAGTTATGTGAAGCCTCATCGCCGCCCATATGGATGTATTCGAAAGGGAAAAGCTGGGCAATTTGTGTAATTACGGTATCCAGAAAGCCATAAACTTTCTCGTTCGCCGGACAAAGGGTATTATCAACCAAAGCAATTGGTGGCGCACCGCGGCTCCAGTCCATAATTTTTTCGCCCGAGCGTACTTTATAATTTACCGCATCAGGTGTGCACGATAATTCTGGGTATGATGCGATAATAGCCAAACTGTGCCCCGGCACATCAATTTCGGGTAATATGTTTACAAAACGCTCCTGCGCATATTGAACAAGTTCTTTAATATCCTCCTGGGTATAAAAACCACCGTAAGTGCGGGGTTCATCAGGGGTGGGTGGAATAAAATCGCCAAATGTTCCTGTTTTTTTAACGCTCCATGCACCAATTTCGGTTAGTTTTGGCAAACCTTTGATTTCGATCCTCCAACCTTCATCATCTGCAAGGTGTAAATGCAGTAGGTTGAATTTATAGCGCACCATATCATCAATAAACTGTTTTACTTCCTGTTTGGTGAAAAAGTGGCGGGCTACATCAAACATCAGGCCTCTCCAGCCTAATTTCGGATAATCTACCACATCTACACAAGGTGCTTTCCATTTTACATCATTTACCAGTTCCTTACTTTCTATTTCAGCAGGGAAAAGCTGAAGTAAAGATTGAACGCCGTAAAAAATACCTGCCGGTTGGTTGGCGGTAATCACGATCTGGGTAGGATTAACGTTCAGTTTATAACCTTCTTTACCCAATTGGTTATCATCCTGTGTATTTAAAATCAGTTTGATGGTAGGGTGGGCTGAACTGTTTACCGAGCTTACAAATTTGCCTGTGGCAGTAGTAACGCGGTCAGACAGGTAAGCGATTGATTGTTTTAACTCCGCGCTTTTAGTTGCCTGTATAATTACATTTTCGGGCAGGGTAAAGGTTCCTGCCTTTTTCATCAAGGATACAGGCTCGGGTATAATGGCAATCGGTGTTTGTACAACCGTACTTTCAGCATCGCCGGTTTCGGTTTCTGTAACAATGTTTTGAGCGAAGTTGCTGGCTGCAGCGAAACAGCAGGTGATGATCAGGAATAATTTTTTCATTAAAATAATTAAAGCGGATTAACCGGATAAGTATAATCCGCAATTTATTAAAAAAGATTTAATTTGAGCAATTGGCAGAGAGTAAAGGGCATAGGGAATTGAAGACCAGCTACAGAGCTGAGCAATTAACCAAAGTCTTTTATTGAGCTTCTTTTCTTAAGAATGAGGTTTGGTAGGTAAATTTACAAAAACTGTTTCAACCATTCTTTAGCTTTTTCATCATCGGTAAATGATTTTATCGGAATAGGCGGTTTTTGAAGCTTAAAAAGGATCTTCATAATTAATTGTGCCAAACCGGGTTTAGATACCATTGCCATTGCTGTATAAATATTGGGGAGTTGTTCAGTCGAGAATTTTCGTGTTTCTTTATCAGGAACAGGAGAGTTTTTCAGGTAAATTAACAATGGAACCTTTTTGTTGTTAGTGATTTTTTTCACCAGCGCAACATTTACCGAAATATTTTCTACTGTACGCATGATGCTTTTACTATATGAAATAAGTATTCCGGCATCGGTAAGTACATAATCAGCTATTTCACCCTCAATTAGCGGGTTATCTACATCATTTCCCATTTTATCCCCTTAAATGATAGCCCTTTGGTTTAGTGAAAGCCCTTAATCCCTGATGTGATAATGTTGCGCCAATGCCCGAATGTTTTCTACCGCTCCACGGTAATGCTGCACTAACACGGTCGCAGCAGTTCCAATAACCCGATCCGGCATCCAGCTGAGCCAGTATTTTTTCGGCCTTTGCCTGATCTGCGGTATAAACCGAAGCGGTTAAACCATAACTGGTATCCTGCATCATTTTTATGGCTTCGGTATCATCGTGTACTTTCATGATACCAATAATGGGCCCAAAACTTTCTTCCTGCATCACCAGCATATCATTGGTTACATCGGTTAAAACGGTAGGCTCGAAATAGTAACCTTTACCCTCAACGGCTTTACCGCCGGTAAGTAACCTGGCGCCTTTGTTTAAGGCATCCTTCACCTGGTTTTCCAATACTAAGAGCTGCTCTTTCCTTGTTAAAGCACCCAAGTATACGCCATCGGTTGTGGGTAAACCGGTTTTCCAGCTATTAACTTCAGTAACAAATGCATTTAAGTAAGTTTCGTAATTCTTTTCATGAACGTAAATCCGTTCTACAGCACAGCAGCTTTGTCCGTTGTTGTAAAATGCTCCGTCTGCGGTGCCAATGGCTGTAGAAACCACATCAGCAATATCTTCGGCAACGTATAGCGGATCTTTTCCGCCGAGTTCCAATTGGCAGGGAACCATTTTCGCAGCCACTTTTTCGTAGATGAATTTTCCTGTTCTGTACGATCCGGTAAAGAAATAGCCGTTAAAATCCATTTCTAATAAAGCTGCTCCGGTTTCTTTTGCGCCGATGGCAATTTGAAAAACATCATTAGGAACACCCGCCTGTTTTAGTAGTTTTTCGATCTGAAGGCCCGTTAAGGTGGCATATTCGGAGGGCTTATACATTACCGCATTTCCACTTAATAAGGCTGGAATAAAAACATTTACACCAACCAGGTATGGGTAATTCCATGCTGAAATATTGCAGATCACACCCAATGGCTCGTACCTGATCACTTCTTTTAAACCAGGTTCATCAACCATTATTTCATCAGCCAGGTATTTTTCGGTATTGGCTAACATCCATTTAATGCGTGCCCTTGCTCCGTTAATTTCATTACGCGATTGTTGCAGGGGTTTGCCAACTTCGCTGGTTAATATCGCCGCGAGTTCTTCTGTTTTGGCCTCAAGCAAGCTGCTGAATTTCTCTACAACGGATATTCTTTCGCCGAGTGTTTGCTCTGTCCATGCTGGCTGCGCTTTTTTTAGAATATCGAATTTAGCTTCAAGTGCAGATGGGGTATCTTCGTTTAAAACCGTTATAATTTCTTCTGTTGCTGGATTGATGATCTGCATTTTTAATGTGATTTGGGGATTAAAGTGATTACACAGATTTAAGTTTGTTATTTAATTTTATCGCATTAATAAAAGCCTCGTGTATGTTTTTGCTAAATGGCCCATACTGATCTTTTAAACGTTCGGGATGCCACTGCACAAACAACAGAAAAGATTTTCCCTCGGGTGCTATCCTTTCCATTGCTTCGGCAACGCCGTCAGGCGAAATCGCGCTTACCACGAGCCCTTTTCCGGTTTTATCGGAGCTTTGGTGGTGATTGCTGTTTACCAAACCTTTATCGGTATTTACAATCCTATTTAGCCATGAAGAAGGATTAACGGTAATTTCGTGGTAGCGATCTGATTTATCGTGCATTTTGGAATGGTCGAATTTTCCCCAGGTAGGTATATCGGGGATTAGTGTGCCACCAAAAAATACGTTGCCTACCTGTATGCCACGACAAATGCCCAAAACGGGGATTGCATTGGCTTCGGTATAGGTTAAAACCTCAAATTCAAATTCGTCACGTTTTTCGTCAATATCATCATCGTAACAATAAGGATAATATTCGGGCTGATTGTAAAAACGAGGATGTACGTCTTCTCCACCAGTTAAAACAATACCCTGGCATTTTTTGATCTCATCGAAATTATTAAGCTTGTATCCGAGCTGTATTACTTCTACATTTTTATTATAGGATAAAACCCAGTTGCGGTAAATATCGAACTTACTGCAATCGGTAACCCCAATTATTATTTTATCAGACATATTATTTTATTACACAGATTTTTCTTTCAGTTTGATTGCACCGATTTTGGGATTGCACTGATTTTAAGGTATTTTAATCCTGAAATCCTATAATCATTACATCTTGATCTAAAGCGCGTTTAAGTACAGTTGTTTAAAATCTTCCCTGCTTACGGGTTTTGGATTATTTGGATGTGCAAAATCTGCAAAAGCCAAATCAGCCAGTGTTTCTATATGTTCATTTTTAACGCCAATATCACTCAATTTATGCGGAATATTCACTTTGGTATTTAAATCGAACAGGTATTTTACAACCGCTTCGCCACTTTCATCCTTAAGTTCCAAAGTTCGGGCAATTTTTTTAAAACGATCTTCAAAACCAGTAATATTAAACTGCATTCCATAAGGGATATTCACCGCGTTGGCCAAACCATGGTGGGTATCTAAAAGCGAAGAAAGCGGATGTGCCAGCGAATGCACCACACCTAAACCTTTCTGAAAGGCAATGGCACCCATCATCGAAGCCATCAGCATTTTACTGCGGCTTTCCAGATCAGGCTTATTTGTGGCCCTTTCGAGTGAATCTTTGATCAGCGAAATACCCTCCAATGCAATTCCATCACACATGGGGTGGAAGTTTTTGGCCAGGTAAGCTTCCATGTTATGTGTAAGGGCATCCATCCCCGTTGCAGCGGTAATAAACGGCGGTAAATCCATCGTTAACTCCGGATCTGCAAAAACTATCTGCGCCATTAATTTGGGCGAGAAAAGGATTTTTTTCTGATGGGTTTCATCATCTGCGATAATGGCACTTCGGCCCACTTCGCTTCCGGTACCTGAGGTGGTTGGAATGGTAATAAAATGCGGAACATCGTTGGTTACGTAAATATCGCCACCAATAAGGTCGTCATATTTGAATAAATCTTCGCGGTGGTTAATACGGAGCAAAATTGCACGGGCAACATCGAGCGCAGCACCACCGCCAATACCCACAATACTATCGCGGTGGGTGGCATCCCAAACATCGGTACCTTTGTAAACATCGCTTTTTACGGGGTTTTTGTGGATATTGTTAAAAACCTCTACAGAAATATTTTTTGATTTTAAATCATCTACAATTCTTTTAAAAAACGGAAGTTCAGCAATGGTAGGGTCGGTAACAATTAATGGAGCTTTTAAATTGTGTTTAGTTAAGTAAGCAGGTAACTCTTTTACGGCACCTGCACCGAAACGGATAGTTGTCGGGAAATTAAACTGGTGGATTTTATCAAATATCATAACACTTATTTTATCTTTTGTTTTCTCAAGTTGCGTCATGCTGAATTTATTTCAGCATCTATCCTGTAAAAGATTCTGAATCAGGTTCAGAATGACGACTACAAATATTTCAGCATGATGGTTCTATAATTAAATAATCTCTAAATATCTTTTCAGTTCCCAATCGGTTACTACTTTTGCGTATTGTTTACATTCCCATTCGCGGGTCATGGTAAAGTGATCAACGAAATCTGCACCCAATAGTGTTGCGGCCAGATCAGAATTTTTCATTTTTTGGGTGGCTTCGAATAAATTGCGGCTTAACACACCGTTTGATAGGTCGGTATATCCGTTTCCTGGGGTTGCTGGTTGTGTTAACTCCAGCTTGTTTTTAACACCATACATCCCGGCAGCTAAACAGGCCGAAAGTGCTAAGTAGGGGTTAGTATCCGAGCCTACTATGCGTGCTTCTAAACGCGAAGCCTTTTTACTTCCCGGTAATGCCCGTAATGCGGTTGTACGATTATCAATGCCCCAGGTTACTGTGGTGGGTGCCCATGCACCTTCTACCAGGCGTTTATAACTGTTAATGGTAGGTGCAATCATAGGTAAAATGTGGGGCAGGCAATGTAACTGACCAGCAATATAACTTTTCATTATTCCGCTGATTTTATCGGGCTCTTTTTCATCATAAAAAAGATTGGTTTTATTGTTTTTATCCCATAAGCTCTGATGCACATGACCGCTACAGCCGGGTAAATTTTCACTTATTTTAGCCATAAATGTGGCCAGGATGCCATGTTTGTATGCAATCTCCTTTACAGCCGTTTTAAATAGAATGGCCTGATCGGCCGCCTGCAGCGCTGGAGCATATTTAATCGCGGCTTCGTAAACACCCGGACCAGTTTCGGTATGTAAACCTTCAATAGGGATATCAAATTTATTAAGCAGTTCGAACAGATCGCTCATAAATGCATTCTGATAGGTACTTCTTAAAATAGAATAACCGAACATACCGGGACTTAAAGGTTTTAAATTGGTAAAGCCTTTTTCGTGTACGGTTTCTGGTGTTTCTGAAAAGTTAAACCATTCAAATTCCTGTGCAAAAAGTGGAGAAAATCCCTCTTGTTCACATTCTGCGATCAGCTTTTTTAACAATTGCCTCGGGCAAACATCATTTGCACGTTCCTGATCGTCAATAAAATCGCCAAGAAAAAAAGGGACATCATTTTCCCAGGGAATTTTCCTGAAAGTGCTTAAATCTATTTTAACCTGCGCATCCGGATAACCGGTATGCCAGCCTGTGTATTTTCCGTTTTCGTAGGCTACATCATTTGCATCCCATCCAAAAGTTACATCACAAAAACCTAAACGGCCTTCAACCAGTGAAGCAAATTTTTCGGCAGCAACATATTTTCCCCTTAAAATGCCGTCGATATCGGCAACGGCTAATTTTACTTTTCCGGATGGATGATTTTTTACGTAATCAAGAATTTCTTTGCTCGTACTCATTAATCTGCCTTTTTAAAAATTTTGTATAGTAGAAATATGCCTAAAACAATGCCTGAGTAAATTAAACCTAATTTAAGGTTATAAATCAGCATTGCGATAAAAGAAACACATGAAATAATTAACGCAATGATGGGAAACAGGGGATAAACCGGAGTTTTAAAAGGCCTAACCATTTCGGGTTTGTTTTTTCGCAATACCATTACCGCTACCATCGAAATGATGTACAAAGTAAGCGCCCCAAAAACAGAAATGACAATAATTTCGGCGGTTTTGCCAGATAAGAGTGCGATAATACCAATTACCATATTACCGATTAATGCATTGGCAGGCGTTTGGAATTTTGGTGAAATTTTACCCAAAATTGCCGGAATACTTTTTACCCTTCCCATTTCGTAAGTAGAACGTCCGGCGGCCAGAACCAATCCGTGAAATGATGCCACCAAACCGAACAGGCCTACGGTTATAAGCAAGTGGTACATTAGATGGTTATCGCCGGTAATCATCGAAAGGGCGAGGGGCAGCGGCGAATCGGAAGTTTCGCCAGATTTCCCGTTTTTGTATACAATGGCTTCCCAAC
>NZ_DJDT01000376.1 GCF_002432345.1 Pedobacter sp. UBA5917 | reverse complement strand
AATCTGGAAACAGGTTGTCGCCTCCGGACAAGCCGATAACACCATTTTTATCTTCACGAGCGATAACGGCCCCTGGATTAATGCACCACAACGCATGTATGATGATGGTTTTACCAAATTTTATCATGTAGGTTCGGCAGGGATTTTTAAAGGTTCAAAAGGCATTTCTTATGAGGGTGGTCACCGTGTCCCGTTTATTGTGTACTGGAAAGGACATACCCTTAACAATAACCAGTTAACCAAGCCAATTTCCAACCTGGATGTTTTCCCAACGCTTGCTGATTGGACCAAAAGTAAATTGCCAAAGAAGGTATATGACGGAGAATCCATCTCTGGTCTGCTCACCAATAAAAATGATAACAAAACGCATCGCCCTATTTATTACCATAACTATGTGTTAGAAGGGGTGAAAGATGGCGATTGGAAACTGCGGATTACTAAAAAAGACAATCAGGAAGTATCCGAGCTTTATAATTTATCCTGGGATCCGGCTGAGCGTGTAAACTTAATCGATGATGCAAAATATGCAAGTCAAAAGGCACATTTAATCAAACTTTATCAGGAGTATCCCGGAAATTCGAAGTAAAACCTAAGCTTTTGTTTTTAAAGTGACTTGTTCAGTATACTATCAAAGTTTGCCTCCATTTTATGCAATTAAAATGTATATTTACTGTTCGGAGACAGAATAAATGGAAAAAAGATGGGTGCTGGCATCGGATTGTAATGATGGCGCGATAACAAAAATAGCAGAACAACTTAACATAGACCGTTCTTTGGCACAGATACTGGTGCAGCGGAATATTTGCGATTTCGATCAGGCAAAAGATTTCTTCAGGCCGGATCTGGATCACCTTCATGATCCTTATTTAATGAAGGATATGGATGTTGCTATTGCCCGTATCGAAGCTGCATTGGCCACCCACGAAAAAATACTGATTTATGGCGATTACGATGTAGATGGTACAACTTCGGTTGCACTGGCTTACAGTTTCTTTTCGCAGCTTACCGAAAACATCGAATATTACATTCCCGACCGTTATTTAGAAGGTTATGGCATTTCTACGGCTGGGATAGATTACGCGAATAAAAATGGATTTTCGCTCATTATTGCTTTAGATTGTGGTATAAAATCGATCGATAAAATTGATTACGCCAATACTTTGGGGATTGATTTCATTATCTGCGATCACCATTTACCAGGCGATGAAATTCCTAAAGCCATTGCCATTTTAGATCCTAAACGTACCGACTGTGCTTATCCATTTAAAGAACTTGCCGGCTGCGGTATCGGTTTTAAACTGGCCCAGGCCTATGCACAAAAACACTATCTTGCTAAAGAAACTTACCTGCAATATTTAGACCTGGTGATGGTAAGTATCGCAGCTGATATTGTTCCGGTAGTAGGCGAGAACAGGATTTTGGCTTATTACGGCTTAAAAAAATTAAATACCAATCCATGCGAAGGTTTAAGGGCTTTGATGGAAGTTTCGGGCAAAACCGAAAATTATACCATTACCGATGTGGTTTTTACCCTTGGTCCGCGGATTAATGCTGCTGGTAGGATAGATCATGCAAAACACGCTGTTGCCATGCTGCTCTGCCAGGTAGATAGCAATTCGTTAGAGCAAAGCGAACTCATTAACCTTAAAAATACCGAACGTAAAACCTACGATCAGGACATTACCCGCGAGGCTTTGGCTCTAATCGGCGAAAGTGATGTGCTCATTAACAGGAAAACTACGGTGGTTTTTAATGAAAGCTGGCATAAAGGGGTAATCGGGATTGTGGCTTCGCGCCTGACTGAAAAGTATTATCGCCCAACCATCGTACTCACCAAATCTAACGGACACGTAGCAGGTTCGTGCCGCTCGGTAGTGGGATTCGATTTATATGAAGCTTTAAGCGGTTGTGCACATTTATTGGATCAATACGGCGGACATAAATTTGCCGCAGGTTTAACAATGCAGGAGCATAACATTGATGCTTTTGCCGATAAATTTGAAGAAATCGTATCGGCAAGTATTACCGAAGAACTGCTTACACCCATGATCAGGATTGATGCCGAAATAGAATTGGCGCAAATTGATGGTAAGTTTTTCAGGGTATTATCGCAGATGGGGCCATTCGGACCCGAGAATATGTCGCCGGTGTTTGTTACCCACAACGTGTACCTTGCGCAACATGCCATGGCGGTTGGTCAAAATCATTTAAAAATTAATATAAAACAACAAAATTCGCCTATTTTTGAAGGCATTGCATTCGGATTGGCTGAATTTCAAAATCTTTTACAACCAAAGGTGCCATTTTCGGTTTGTTATACGTTAGAAGAAAACGTATGGCGTGATAAAAAACGTTTGCAGTTAAATATTAAAGGAATAAAAGTTAATTAAATAATTAAAATCGTCATCCTGAATTTATTTCAGGATCTTTTGAATAAGATGCTGAATCAAGTTCAGCATGACGGATGGATCAATATATGATACTAAGAGCCGAAAATCTGGTTAAAAAATATAAACAACGTACTGTTGTAAACAATGTTTCCTTTAACGTAAGTCAGGGAGAAATTGTTGGGCTTTTAGGCCCTAACGGTGCAGGGAAAACAACTTCCTTTTACATGATCGTAGGTTTGATCAAACCAAATGAAGGCCGTATTTTCCTGGAAGAAGAAGATATTACAGAAGATGCCATGTACCGCAGGGCGCAAAAAGGTATCGGTTATTTGGCACAGGAGGCATCTGTTTTCAGAAAGCTTACTGTAGAAGATAACATTCTTGCTATTTTGGAAATGAGCAATATGAGCAAGGAAGAACAAAGAGATAAACTTGAAGAGTTAATCAATGAATTCAGCTTGCATAAAGTACGTAAAAACCGTGGCGATTTATTGTCGGGTGGCGAGCGCCGCCGTACCGAAATTGCCCGTGCATTGGCCGCTAATCCTAATTTTATCCTGCTTGATGAACCATTTGCCGGGGTAGATCCAATTGCTGTAGAGGAAATCCAGAGTATTGTGGCTAAGCTGAAACATAAAAATATCGGCATTTTAATTACCGATCACAACGTACAGGAAACACTTTCCATTACCGATAGGGCTTATTTACTGTTCGAGGGAAAAATCCTGGAGCAGGGTGTGCCGGAGGTTTTGGCTGAGAATGAAATGGTAAGAAAAGTATATTTGGGATCGAATTTCGTGTTGAAACGTAAGAAATTTGATGTTTAAGTCATAATCAACAAACAAAATTTAACCTGGTGTGTTGCCTAATCGCAATGTTGAACCAAAAGCTATAAAATTATTTACTGTGTATAAAAATCTGTGTGTGTCCCCATTAAACCAAGTGGCAGGTGTGAAAGTCTGTAACAAAATGATACTCATTCATTTTAACATTTAACGATGGCATTTGTAAATTCGATTTTTACCTGGTTAATGAAAAAGCGGATCCATCAGATCGAGCTTTTTATGAAATATCCCTACGATGTTCAGGAAGAGTGGTTTCATACGCTGATTGATAGCGCCGAAAATACCGAATGGGGCAAACGTTTTGATTATAAGTCGATTTTAACCCCACAACAATACCAGGAACGCGTTCCTATCCAAAATTACGATACCTTAAAGTCATATATCGAACGCATGCTCAATGGCGAACAAAATATTCTTTGGCCATCCGATATCAAGTGGTTTGCAAAATCATCAGGAACCACGAGCGATAGGAGTAAATTTATCCCTGTTTCGCAAGAATCGTTAGAAGAATGCCATTTTAAAGGTGGTAAAGATATGCTTTCCATTTATTGCAATAACCGGCCCGATAACCAGATGTTTACCGGTAAAGGTTTGGTTTTGGGTGGAAGCCATCAGGTTAACCAGTTAAACGAAGATTGCTTTTATGGCGATTTATCTGCCGTACTGATCAAAAACCTGCCGATATGGGCCGAATATTACCGCACGCCCGATATGTCTATCGCTTTGATGGACAACTACGAAATCAAGATGGATCGAATGGCGGAAGCCACCATCAACGAAAACGTAACCAGTATTTCGGGCGTACCCACCTGGACTATCGTATTGGCAAAAAAAGTACTCGAACTTACCGGAAAACAGAATTTACTCGAAGTTTGGCCAAATCTGGAACTTTATATCCATGGCGCAGTAAACTTTGCACCTTACCGCGAGCAGTTTAAACAGCTCATCCCTTCCAACGAAATGTATTATCTCGAAACCTATAATGCATCAGAAGGCTTTTTCGGTATACAGGATCAGGACCATTCTGAAGAAATGTTATTGATGCTCGATTATGGTATTTTCTATGAGTTTGTGCCCATGGAGAACATCGGAGAAGAAAATCCTAAAGCTTTATTGCTGGGCGAAGTAGAATTACATAAAAACTACGCCATTGTGATTTCTACAAACGGTGGTTTGTGGCGTTACATGATCGGTGATACGATCCAGTTTACCTCGCTTTCTCCTTACCGCATTAAAATTACCGGGCGTACCAAACATTTTATCAATGCTTTTGGCGAAGAAGTAATTATTGATAATGCCGAACAAGCCCTAACAAAAGCCTGCCAGGAAACGGGTGCAGAAATAAAAGATTATACCGCTGGACCAATCTATTTTAAAGAAGAAAAAGCTGGTGGGCACGAATGGATTATCGAATTTGATAAACAGCCAAACGATTTTGAGAAGTTTGTTGATGTGATGGATAATACATTGCGCGAGGTAAATTCCGATTATGATGCCAAGCGTTTTAAAGATATGGCACTGGCACGGCCAAAAGTGCACAATGCGCCAGCCAACACTTTTTATAACTGGCTAAAAGCAAAAAATAAACTTGGCGGACAACATAAGGTGCCACGTTTGGCCAACGAGCGCAAATACGTGGATGATATTTTGGAGATGATGAAATCAACTTAACTTTGATATGTCAGTCTGAGCCTGTCGAAGACCTGACGATGGCAC
>NZ_DJDT01000375.1 GCF_002432345.1 Pedobacter sp. UBA5917 | reverse complement strand
TTTGGTAAAACCATCATCATACATGCGTTGTGGTGCGTTAATCCAGGGGCCGTTATCGCTCGTGAAGATAAAAATGGTGTTATCGGCTTGTCCGGAGGCGACAACCTGTTTCCAGATTTCGGCCAAACCCGCGTCCATATCTTCGATCACATCACCTAATGCGCCGCCCGCCGAAGGTGTTTTTCTGCTTTTTTGAGCGGCAAAAGCTACTGGCAAATGTGGCATATTCTGTGCAAGGTAAAGGAAAAAGGGTTTCTTGGCCGCTGCACTTTTTTTAATGAATTTTATCGATTCACGGGTATAAGAACTGGTTAAAATACTATCGTGCGGTTTATAAATCTCAGGTTTGGTATTTCTAAAAATCTTGATCGTGGTATCAGTTTTTACATAAGGCGCCCTGTAATCGTGACTATATAAAAGTCCATAAAATTCGTCAAATCCTTTTTTGTTCGGCAGCGAAACACCATAATCGCCCAAATGCCATTTACCCACCAAAGCTGTAGCGTAGCCCGACTGTTTGAGCATCTGCGCAATGGTAATTTCATCTGCGGGGATACCACGTTTATCGCCCGGACCAATCGGCGAAGGCAAATCCATTCTGCTGCAATATCTACCTGTAAGTAACGATGCCCTTGATGGTGTACAGGTTGGCGAAGTGGTAACAAAGTTTGTGGCTTTTATACCTTTTGCAGCCATTCCATCTAAAAATGGCGTTTTTATCAACGGACTCCCATAGCAGGAAATATCGGCATAACCCATATCATCGGCCAGTACAATAATTACATTCGGTTTTTGCTGTGCCTTTAACTGAAGGCAAAAACTTATAGCGAAAAGGAAAATTAAGATTCGGAGATTCATGCCTGAAATTTAAGCATGATATTTTACAAAAAAAGGAAGTATCCAAGCTTTTACCAAAACAAATACTCAAGTTTAGATTGTTACCTTTGTATAAACATTAAAGATCTACATTTTGCAAGTTCACACCCTATTCGAAGGAACCTATTCTGTTGATGCAACAAAGAAATTTGTGCCTTTCGACCCCGCTATACATACTTTTAAAGACCGTCCGGCTTCATTATTCATCAATGTTCAGCCTTTTTTGGTAGAACTGAAAAACGACCTTGTTCTTTTTGATACGGGTTTAGGTTTTAGCGATGATCATGGGGAACTGATTTTACATAAAAACATCCGCAATGCTGGCTTCGACCCTACCGATGTAACCAAGGTTTTAATGTCGCACCTACATTACGACCATTCTGGTGGCATGATCCACAAACACGGAAATGGTAAAGTTGACCTGAGTTTCCCGGATGCAGAATATGTAATTAACCGTGGCGAATGGGAAACGGCATTTAGCAGCACTTCATCATCGTACCATAGCGATATTTTCGATTTCGTGCAACGCAATGCCCAACTGAAATTTGTTGAAGGCGACGGCGCGCTCGACGAAACCATTGCTTACGAGTTTACCGGTGCACATTGCCCTAATCATCAGGTTTTTCTATTGACAGAAGGCAATCAAAAGGTATTTTTTGGTGGCGATGTATTGCCCGAACCTGAAGAACTGGTTAAAAATTTTATCGCTAAATACGATTTCGATGGTCGCAAAGCGATGGAACTGCGTAAAGAGTTTGGTAAAAGAGCAGCCGAAGAAAACTGGGAATGTTTGTTCTACCATGGCAAAAGTGCTGCTACCGGATTTGTGGATGAAGTTGAAGGTGGGTTTAAGATAAGGTAGTTCATTCGTTTTTTACCGCGAAGGATGCAAAGCTGTTTTTTACCACAGAGCGTACAGAGAAAGGCGCAAAGCTTACAGAGCTGGGTGCATATCTTAAATGTTTAATATCCAATTTCTATTATTTTTTAGCCTCTTTTTCTACTATCTCGACACGAAAGATCGGGACAGGTTGACGTTTTGAAATCAACTCTGTGTTCATCTGTGTAAAACTCGATGTCCTCAGTGGTTAAAACTTAGCGCACTTTGCGCAAAACTCCGCGTACTTTGCGGTTAAACAAAAAAGCCCCAACAAATGTCGAGGCTTTCCATTTTCCGAGACTGGAAAAATTATTTTTTAGCTACCAGTTTAACAGCTAATTCGAAGTTATCATCAATTGCTTTGTCGCCAATGCTATCGAAGAATGATTTAGAACCGTAACGGATGTCGTATTTAGTTCTGTCAACAGTAATTTTACCTGCTAAAGCAGAAACAGTACCATCAGCATTTACAGTTACAGTTGCAGGGAAGCTTAATGGTTTAGTAATACCTTTAATGGTTAAGTTACCATCTACAGTTACGTTAGCACCTGAACCAGCAACTTTAGTGATTACGAAAGTTGAAGTAGGGAATTTAGCTGTACCGAAAAAATCGTCTGCTTTTAAGTGACCTTCTAATTTAGCACTGCCATCAGCATCTTTAATTGAGTTCATATCGATAACGAAAGTACCGCCAGTTACGCTTTTACCATTAACGGCTAAGCTACCTGATTGTAAACCGATTGTTCCGTTGTGAGAACCTGTTACTTTTTTACCGATCCATGTAATGGTCGATTTTGCTGCATCTACAGTATAAGTTACCGGTTTGGTTGGTTTTTTAAAAGCTGACAATGCTACTACTGCCACTAATAAAAAAATTGAGCTGATTTTTAATTTCATTTTCTGGTTTTTTTAAAATTTTGATACAAATATAGATGAACTGCCGATCTCCTGCTATTGACCTATGTTAAGTTTTTTTCAAAAGTAATCGGATTTATTTAAAATCATTCTATTGACTGCAGAATTGTAACAAAGGTTTAATTTGTTTACTTTTTTGTGAGGATTTAGGAGCAGAGGGCGGAGGGCTTTAAGCAGAGGGTTTCCATGCGAATACCCAAAAAAGGTGGAGGTTGTTTGTTCCTAAACCTGACAGCAGCGGAAATCCTTTTTGTTTGCAGCAACCCTAAATATGCTGTCATGCTGAGGCACGAAGC
>NZ_DJDT01000036.1 GCF_002432345.1 Pedobacter sp. UBA5917 | reverse complement strand
CGGGCAGTAGCGGCTGGGGCGAACAGCCTAAAACAGATAACACCGCAGGATGGGGCAATGAAGCAAAAAAAACACTTACAGCGGTTGATATCAAAACAGAAACCGGTCCGGTAAGGTTCGATTTCAAAAAATTAAGCAACGAAGAATCATTATCAGAAGCCTGTGCGGTAGCCAATTACCTGGTGCGCCCAAATGGTGGTTATGCTATTAATCCCGGAGAACTGGTACTTTGTTTCGACATTGGCGGCAGTACAACCGATATTACGGCATTATGCCAGATGGAAGGCGGAAAGGCAATGATCAAACAGAATTCCATCCGTTTTGCGGCCGAACGTGTGGCACAGGCAACCCGGTTTTCGCCCAACTTTAAAAATGTATTGCTCAGGATATGCGAAAAGAAAAAAATATCCATCCAGGGTCTAAATTCAGGCACGCCTAAATTTAACGAGAATACTGCACCCTATTACTTCGAGCAGGTTGTTGACCGCCTGGAGGCTTCGGATTTTGAAACTTTTTATCTCTTAATAGCTGCCGAATGTAAGGAAATGATGAGCATTAACCTTTACGTTACCGGCCTGATTATGTTTTATGCAGGTCAGCTGGCCTATAAACTGCGGAACGAAATCGTAAGATCAGAAGATGCACCACCAGCCGTTAAAGCCATTCCGCCAAAAATAAAAATTGCATTTGCAGGTAAAGGCGCAAGGATATTCGATTGGTTTACCGCCGTAAACCCAGCCGCAGCCGATGATTATTATACGCAGATGTTTATCAGGGGAATGGGCGGGGAAACCGTGGCCAAACAAACCATTAGTCCGATAACCACAAACCCTTTAAAAATAATCGATATCAATTCGCAGCGCGGAACAGATAATGCCGATGTTAAATACGAAGTATCGAAAGGTTTGGCCATTCCAACCAATATCACCAGCATTTTGGTGCCTACGAACAAACAGGCCATCGAGATATTGGGCGAAGATAATTTCTGTGTGGTTACACCAAATGGTGAATTTAAATACCTCGAATCAACCAATTCCATCACATCAGAAATGCTGGAGCATATTGGTAACCATTTTATCTGCCTGCCACAGGAAGGCAAACCGCACTGCCCAAGGTTTATGGACTTTGCCGATCTGTTTTATAAGGTATCATCCGGCATGTTCGGTTTAAAAATGAACGCGACAGATTTTATGGCAGGTTTCCAGGATATGAACATCGAGAACTATATCAAAGGAGAGCCCGATTTTATCAAGGCACAAAAGCGGAAACACGACGATCAGAAAGATTTCGATTATGTAGCGCCGATCATCATTCTGGAAGGGATGAAATTCTTCGAAAAACACCTGCTTAAGGGCATTCAAAAACAATAATAGCAATGGGATTCTGTGTATTGGCAAAAATATCAAAGCGGACGGTTACTTTCTGGTATCAATCAGACAGTAACCCTTATGCCCCGTTAAAAATGAGGGAATCGAACGAAATCCCCCTGTATTTTTATGTAAACGGCAACGATTTTATATTTGGGGCCGCGGCCAGGGAACGCTTTTATAAAAACGACCCGCATGCTTACGGCAATTATTTCGAAATTGTTAAAGATCCGGCCAAACATTTCAGTATATACGGTAATAAAAAACCTGTTAAACAGCTATTTTATTACGGCATTGAACAATACTTATCGCATTTTTTAAATACGGTACTGTACAGATCAGATTCTATCGAATCGTACAGGCAGCAGTTCCCTTTGCGCTTTTTATTTGATGACGACATTGAAGACAATGAAAAATCGCTTATCGAAAACCTGTTCCAGGAGGCCGGCTATTTTAATTTAGACCGTATTGGCTATCACCATACGCTTTTTAATATACTGGCCCAAAAGCAGATTTTACCAAACAGCAAGGCTATTTTATTGATGAATGGCATTGATGATGTACTTTATTTAAACCTCTACAAAAATATCAAAGCCGAAGCGCTTGGATCGGCCAAACTGCACGGTCAGGGTGCCGATCCCAGGGTAAAAATCCTTGCCGATATGATTGTGGAATATATTATCCTGCAGAATTCTTATCTGTCGATCAATAAAGATAGCGAAATCGCTTTCCTGCTCCCGTTCTGTGCAGCTTTACTTCAAAACATCAGTCCGCTTATAAAAGGCGAAGCCGAACTATCAGACGGAAACCGCTACTGGTTTAATGTAAGGGAAAGAAACCTGAACGACAGGTTGCAATATTATGCCAATGATGGAATGATTTTTACGGCAATAGACGATCTGTTGAGGGCAAATAATTTACCGCCGGATGCTGTAATACTCTTGCTTGGGTCAGAAGAAATCAGCACCGCTTATTTTTCCGACAAATTGCTAAAAAAGTATCACCATGTTACCGCATTGCAACCTGTTGATGTTAAAGATACCATGCAGTCTATTTTTCAGGGAATTGCCAATGCCGGTTACAGCGTTAAAACAAAAGCACCAACTGCTCCCCCGGTATTGGCGCGGCCGCCGCTACCCACACCTAAACCGCCACCACCCCTGCCACCAAAAAAGGAAAGCAACGCTCCAAAACCTGTAAACATTCCCAGGTTGCCCGAGATAAAAATAACACAAAACACTAAAAACAATCCGGTAAAACCACCGCCCTTACCTCCCAAAAAAAAGTAGGGTGCACAAAAATCTAAAACTTAACAAAATGGCTATACAAATAGAAAAAAGAAAACCGGTATCCCTGATTGGAGAAGAACCGGGTTTAAATCACATCATTGCTGGTTTGGGCTGGGATACAGCCGTTGTAAACGGACACCCGGTAGACCTCGATCTTTCCCTGTTTATGCTGGGCGAAAACGGTAAACTCCTGGCCGACGAATACTTTGTTTTTTATAACAATAACACCAGTCCTGATGGTTCTACGCATTACCCGGGCGATAGCAGGGGCGGCGAAGGCGATGGAGACGATGAGGTAATCTACATCGATTTATCCAAAATAGATCCGAAAGTAGAGTTCCTCTATTTCGCGGTAACCATTGATCAGAGTGAAGAAAGGGGCCACCATTTTGGCCACGTTCAGAATTCCTACATCAACATCAGGAACAATGCCGATAAATCGGTTTTATGCCAATATCAGCTAAAAGAGGAATTTACAAATGAAGACTCCCTTATGATTGCCTCGATCTCCAGAAACGGGGGAGAATGGAACGTAGAAGCCCTTGGGCAGGCCTTTTCAGGCGGTTTAAACACACTAATAGAATTATATCAATGAGCAGTTTTAATTTAAATAAGGGAGACAGGTTCTCTCTATCGAAGGCAGCGCCCGGATTAACAGTCGTGAAAATAGGCATGGGCTGGGACCCTAACGAAGAACCCGGCGGTCCGGAGTTTGATCTTGATGTTTCGGCGTTTTCAATCGGTGGCGATTTCAAAATCCCTTCCGATTCGTACTTTACCTTTTACGGGCAGATCCGTATGGGTAATAAAATTGAGGACAAGGTAGAAAAAGGCCTTTTCAGACCGTTTACCGAAGACGGTGCAATTATCGGTGCCATTGATGATCCGGACGGGAGCAGAAGTGATGGCGATGATGATGAAGATATGTTTATCGATCTATCAAAAGTTAGCCATAAAGTTGAGCAGATTATCATTTGCTGTACCATCTGCAAATATCCCAACGATAATAAAAAGGATAGGAGAACACTGGATCTGAATTTTGGAAAAGTTAACGACTGCTACATCAGGATTGTGGATGAAAGCAATGGTTCGGAAATACTGCGCTACGACCTGAAAGACCAATATACGAATGAAGATGCCGTAGAATTTGGGCGTTTGTTCCGCGTTGGCGATAGCTGGGAGTTTGAAGCAATGGGCAGGGCGCATACGGGCAGTTTGCAAACTTTAGTTGATATGTACACCTAAAAAATAAAATTATGGCATTCGATTTAAATAAAAACGATGGTTCTAAAAAAGAGCCCTCCAAATTTGATCTTTCAAAAGGAGAGATAGAAAAAACCGCTTCCGCATCGCGCAACTGGTTAATCGGTTTATTCGGGATATTGGTACTTGGTGGCGGCATCTGGTATTATTCATCAGTCAAGACAGATACTGGGACAAAAACATCTATACAAAACGTTTCTTCAGATCCGGCTTCGGTTGCTGCACCTGTTGAACCAACAAAAAAAGAAGTTAGCGGTATGGATACATCTACTGCAGCAGATTCAACCAAAGTAAAAGCTGAAGAAATTGCAAAAAACAATCCGGATACAGCAACGCCCGGCAAATTACAAACAGCAGCATTTAAAGCCTTAAACCATGCCGTGCCGGTTACATTTTTTCAAGGTTCATCATCTTTTGCAAGCACCAACAAAGTTTTAATTAAACGTATTGTTGCCTACTTAACCCAAAACCCATCCGCATCCATCCATATTGATGGTTATGCCAGCAGCGATGGCCCGATAGCCGTAAACCAACAGATATCGCAGGCAAGGGCCGATGCATTCAAAAACCATTTAACTTCATTGAATGTTGAAACAAGCCGGATAACAGCCACAGGAAAAGGAATTGAAAACCCGGTTGCTTCCAATAAAACTGCTCTCGGGAGAAAAAAGAACAGGCGGGTTGAGATTATGTTTTTATAACCTAAGTTTGATTAATACTCATTTAAAGGAACCAATTATGAACCCATTAAGCTGGCACCATCGTTACGCATATTTTTAAGGCGTTATGCTAACTTGCGTTGCACCCTAAACAGGTCTTACCGAAGAACGCCCGTCAATCCCAAGTGCAGGGAAATCAAAAAAACAGTTGCAAAATAAGACAATTGGCATTGCCAAACCTAAACGCAGTGGTTTTGTGCAGATCTTACAAAAACTTTAATCTGTCTGATACTTACTGCACAAAACAAAGTGCCGCCGTTTTTTTGATGCGAATGGGGCTTGAGTGAACGCACATTGTGGATTGACGAAGCGCTTTGGGTACTTTGGCGCTCCAAAATGCGTAGCATTCTTGAGCACAAATAAAAACAGCATTAACTGTGAAAAACTACCATGCCCCCGCGGCATAGGAGCGGAAAAA
>NZ_DJDT01000035.1 GCF_002432345.1 Pedobacter sp. UBA5917 | reverse complement strand
AAGTTCAGCAGGACGATCCGCTTGTTTAATCTTCTACAATCTCACTATTGATGCTAACTTCATCCTTTACATCTTCTTTAAAGTAGTTTTTCTGGAAGATCAGGATTAGGATCACCCCAACGGAAATAGCTGCATCTGCAAGGTTAAAAACAGGCCTGAAGAAAACAAACTCTTCGCCTCCCCAAATCGGTAACCAGGTAGGGAAATGTCCTTCGGCAATCGGGAAGTAGAACATATCTACCACACGGCCGTGGAACCAGCTTTCGTAACCGTAAACCTTACCATAAAAAACAGAATCGATAATGTTTCCCAATGCGCCTGAAAAGATCAGTGCAACGTTTAAAATTAAACCGCGGTGGAATTTATGTTTGATTAAATAGTGTAAACCATAGCCAATCCCTGCAACCGCTGCAATACGGAAAAGAGATAAGGCCAGTTTACCAAACTCGCCACCAAACTCCATACCAAAGGCCATCCCATTATTTTCGGTAAAATGGATAATAAACCATTTACCGATGATGTGGAACTCCTGCCCAAGGTACATATGTGTTTTAACCCAGGTTTTAACCAGCTGATCGGCCAGTAAAACCAAAAAGATTACAATTAAAGGTTTTGTATAGCCTTTCATTAACTCTGCTTTAATTTAGCTTCCATGCTTAAAGTTGCATGAGGTACAGCACGTAAACGCTCTTTTTGGATCAGTTTACCGGTTTCGCGGCAAATACCATAGGTTTTGTTCTCGATACGCACCAAAGCATTCTCCAGGTTGTCGATAAATTTACGTTGACGGGCAGCCAATTGATTGATCTGTTCCTTCTCCATCGTTGCAGAACCGTCTTCGAGTGTTTTGTAAGCACCAGAAGTATCTTCCGTACCGTTTGCGTTAGGGTTACTTAAAGATGCTGTAAGCGAATTAAGTTCTTCCTTAGCCATGCGTAATTTATCTTGGATCAATTCTTTGAATTCCTGAAGTTCACTGTCTGAGTAGCGTGTTTTATTACTGTTTTCCATGTTTTTAATTTAGTTTTCTAATATATGGATTTATATTTTAGTTACTGAAATGCTTAACTCAACATCATCTATCACGATTTTGTTTGCATTATTTACAGTATCTGTTAATTCAAATTCGTCGGCTAATATTTCCGCGCAAATGTAACCCTTGTTTTTGTTAACCGCGTTGGCTACCAAGTTATCATTTTGTAACGAAACTTTAATCCTATCGGTCACCTCAAAGTTTAATTCTTTCCTTAAATTCTGGATACGGTTAATCAGCTCACGCGAAATACCTTCCTGTTTCAGCTCTTCGGTAATGGTAACATCGAGGGCAACAGTTAAACTGCCCAGGTTGGTTACCTGCCAGCCAGGGATATCTTCGGCAAAAACCTCTACATCATCATTTAAATTAATGGTAAATTCTTCACCATTACTTCCAACTACGATGATGAAGCCATCATTTTCTAAACGTTGGATATCATCCTGGTTTGAATTTTCTAAAGCTTCTTTAACCAGGCTCATGTCTTTTCCAACTTTTTTACCCAATGATTTAAAGTTGGGTTTCAGCTTTTTCTTAACGATGCCCTGCGTATCGGTAATAAATTCGATCTGTTTCACATTCGTTTCAGAAAGGATATAATCGGCTACTTTTGATATTTTTTGTTCGAAATCGCCACTTAAAGATGGAATTAAGATTTTCTCTAATGGCTGACGTACATTGATGCCTGATTTTTTACGCAACGATAAAACCATCGATGAAATATCTTGTGCATAAAGCATTCTTTCGTTCAGTTCATTATCAATTAAACTTTGATCGGCTTCTTTCCACAACGTTAAGTGAACAGACTGCTCTGCATAAGCATCGGTAACCGTTAAGTTGCGGTATAACCAATCGGCAAAGAAAGGTGCAACCGGGCTCATCAGCTGTGCCAATGTTTCTAAACAGGTATAGAGCGTTTCGTAAGCAGCACGTTTATCATCGGTCATTTCACCTTTCCAGAAACGGCGGCGGCTTAACCTGATGTACCAGTTACTTAAATGCTCATCAACAAAAGCCTGAATGGCACGGGTAGCTTTGGTTGGCTCGTACGTATTGTAACTTTCATCAACTTCGTTAATCAGGGTTTGCAATAACGATAAAATCCAGCGGTCTAATTCTGTTCTGTCTTCTACCTTGCTTAAATTGTTTTTGTCGATTTCAAATTTATCGATGTTGGCATATAAAGCAAAGAAAGAATAAGTGTTATAAAGGGTTCCGAAGAATTTACGGCGTACTTCTGCAATTCCATCAATATCAAATTTTAGGTTATCCCATGGATTTGCATTAGAAATCATGTACCAACGCGTTGCATCAGCACCATATTCGTTAATGGTTTGGAACGGATCAGCGGCATTACCCAAACGTTTAGACATTTTTTGTCCGTTTTTGTCCAATACCAGTCCGTTCGAAACAACATTTTTGTAAGCTACTTTATCAAAAACTAAGGTAGAGATCGCATGCAGGGTATAAAACCAGCCACGGGTTTGATCTACACCTTCGGCAATAAAATCTGCAGGGAAATCTTCATTTCCATCAATGGTTTCTTTATTCTCAAAAGGATAGTGCCATTGCGCATAAGGCATAGCACCAGAGTCGAACCAAACATCAATTAAATCACTTTCGCGACTCATTGGTTTACCTGATGGAGATACTAAAACAATTTGATCAACTACATTTTTATGTAAGTCGATCAGGTCATAGTTCTCTTCAGACATGTTCCCGATTTCGAATCCTTTAAAAGGATTTTCTTTCTGGAAGCCAGCCGCTATAGATTTTTCGATGGCATGATAAAGTTCCTCAACAGAACCGATCAGTACTTCTTCTTTTTTATCTTCTGTTCTCCAGATTGGCAAAGGAATTCCCCAGTATCTCGAACGCGATAAGTTCCAGTCGTTGGCATTTTTTAGCCAGTTTCCAAAACGTCCCTCACCGGTTGATTTTGGTTTCCAGTTAATGGTTTCATTAAGGTCGAACATTCTGTCTTTAACATCAGTAACCTTAATAAACCACGAATCTAACGGGTAATATAAAAGAGGTTCATCAGTTCTCCAGCTGTGTGGGTAACTGTGGACATATTTTTCTACTTTAAAAGCCTTATTTTCTTCTTTTAGTAAAATAGCAATTTCTACATCAACCGATTTTTCAGGGGCAGTACCTGCATCATAATATTCGTTCTTAACATATTTGCCTGCAAAAGGACCAACATGTTTGGTAAATTTACCCTGTAAATCTACCAATGGAACGGGAGTATCATTTTCGTCTAGTACCAACATCGGCGGTACTTCCGGAATTGCTTCTTTAGCTACTTTAGCATCATCTGCACCAAAAGTAGGGGCGGTATGTACGATACCGGTACCATCTTCGGTAGTTACGAAATCTCCTGAAATTACCCTAAATGCATTTTCAGCATTTTGGTATGGCAATGCATAAGTTAAAAGCTGTTCATATTTAATTCCAACCAACTCACTTCCTTTACATTCGGCAAGTATCTGATATGGGATTTTTTTGTCGCCAGCTTTAAAATTTGTAAAATCTTCAACCTCATTGCTTTCGAAGAAAGTTTTACTAAACTGTTTTCCAACCAGGTTTTTTGCCAAAATTACATTTGTTGGCAAGAAGGTATATTGGTTAAAGGTTTTGACTAAAACATAGTCAATTTTTGGTCCAACCGTTAAAGCAGTGTTTGATGGTAAAGTCCATGGCGTAGTTGTCCATGCCATCAGGTAAATGTCGCCAAAAGCTTGTAAAAAAGCTGGTAATGTGTCAGCTAGCGCTTTAAATTGAGCAACAATTGTGGTGTCTGTTACATCACGGTAAGCCCCAGGCTGATTTACCTCATGCGAGCTCAACCCTGTTCCTGCTTTTGGAGAATAAGGTTGGATGGTATAACCTTTATAGATTAGTCCTTTATCGTAAATCTGTTTTAAAAGCCACCATACCGATTCCATGTATTTCGACTTATAGGTAATGTATGGATCGTCCATATCTACCCAATAGCCCATTTTTTCAGTCAGGTCGTTCCACACATCAGTGTAACGCATTACTGTTTTTTTACAGGCTTCGTTATAGTCTTCAATAGAAATCGTTCTACCGATATCTTCTTTGGTAATTCCTAATTCCTTTTCAGTTCCAAGCTCAACAGGCAAGCCATGGGTATCCCAGCCAGCTTTCCTTTTAACCTGATAACCCTTAATTGTTTTATAGCGGCAAAAAATATCCTTAATTGCACGCGCCATTACGTGGTGTATGCCCGGCATGCCATTTGCAGACGGTGGTCCTTCGTAAAAAGTAAACGGATTAGATTTAGGACGGGATGAAATGCTTTTTTCAAAGATATTTTCCTTTTTCCAAAAATCCAGTATTTCCTGCCCTATTTTGGCAAGTTCCAATTGTTTAAATTCGCTATACATCAATCAAGTACCTCAAAAAATTAAAGGTTGCAAAGTTAACAGATTTGCCCGAATTTTGGTAGTTTTGATGTAAATACTTTTAACGTGAAATTATTTAATATCGGGCTTGTACTGATGATTGTGGCCGTAATTGCCCTGCCAATTGTTGCAGTGATCAGTCCGGCAAACCGCGATTTTGTACTTTACGCATTTTATTTCTGTGGCCTGCTCGAACTAATTGGGCTCATCTTTGTTTTAATACATATTGTTACACTAAAAAGAAAGAACCCATGATTAAGCTGTTAAAATTGCAAAAAGCCGTCTTTGTGCTCGTAACGGGCATACTTTCTTTTATCGCCTATAAAATTTTAAATGCCAATCATGTAAAAGGAAGCATTTATCTTCAGATGCTGGCCGGTGTATTGATTATCATCGGCGCGTTGTGGCTGCTTTATCCAATCTTGTTTGCCAAAAAAGATAGCGATGGCAATGCGGAGATCATTACCGACCCAACGGTTGAGGTTCCGGAAGATGAAGAGGAGAAAAAGCCTGCGGCCGAATAACCTCACCCTGACAGCATTTTTAAAGGTATGTTCTGTTTTGCTGTCCCTCTCTTGGAGGAGAGGGAAACATTGTTTGTGGATTTAACCAATAGCTTTAGGTATTACGGACTTAGAAAAGCAAGGGCCGCGTTTCATTTTAATGTTCGTCCTGCTGTTCGCTGTAGCCCTCATACTTCGGTCTGCCGCTACCATCAGGTTTAGATTGCTTAGGCGGGTGAAAGAAATAAAGACCTTTCCAATCCTATTGAATTTTCTGGAAAATCAGTGTTGCAGTTCTTTCTACTTGTTGTTGTAAGATATGTTTTTAGATTAAGAGTTTTTTTAAGGCGTTATGCTAGTTTGCTTTGAAAAATAAACAGGTCTTACCGAAGAACACCCGTCAATCCCAAGTGCAGGGAAATCAAAAAAACAGTTGCAAAATAGAACAATTAGCACTACCAAATCTGAAACGCAGTGGTTTTGTGCAGATTTAGCAAAAACTTTAACCTATTTAACACTTGCTGCACAAAACAAAGTGCCGCTGTTTTTTTGATGTGAGATGGGCATGTGTGGAAGCACATTGTTGGATTGACGAAGCGCTTTGGGTACTTTGGCGCTCCAAA
>NZ_DJDT01000034.1 GCF_002432345.1 Pedobacter sp. UBA5917 | reverse complement strand
GGGGCATGGTAGTTTTTCACAGTTAATATTGTTTTTAATTGTGTTCAAGAATGCTTCGCATTTTGGAGCGCCAAAGTACCCAAAGCGCTTTGTCAATCCAGCAAGGTGCTTCCACACAAATCCATCTCACATCAAAAAAACAGCGGCACTTTGTTTTGTGCAGTAAGCGTTGGAGAGAGTAAATTTTTTGCGAAATCTGCACAAAACCACTGCGTTTTAGGTTTGGTACTGCCAATTATTCTATTTTGCAATTGTTTTTTTGACAGCCCAGCACTTGGGATTGACGGCCGTTCTTCGGTAAAACCTGTTTGGTTTTCAAAGTAAGCTAGCAATAACGCCTTAAAAAAATGTATCCTCACAGTAGGATTGCAAATCGGGACCAACATGGTTTAAAACAGACTCACCTGGTTGCTCGGTATTTTGAACAATGTGTGGTCTAAAATAATATCTTTTACATTTAAGCCGTTTAAACGGCAGTGCAGTTTAAAGTTATCCCTTATCATTTGCGAAATATTTCCATCACCACGCATGCGGTCGCCAAAACGGCTGTCGTTAACATTACCGCCATGGCAGCTTTGTATCGCATGCCAAACCTTATCAAAGCGGTCGGGAAAGTTTTTTCTCAGCCAATCTTCAAATATCTGCCCGATGGCACCATTTAAGCGTACTACGGTATAACCCGCTTTAATGGCCCCTGCATTGGCAATGGCTTTTAAAATTTTCGGAATTTCGTGGTCGCTCAATCCAGGTACCAAAGGTGCCACCATTACACCCATGGGTATTCCGGCTTTGCTTAATTCTTCTACCACTTTTAAGCGCTGTTTGGCGGTTGTGGTGCGCGGCTCCATTACCTGTCGCAGGTCTTCGTTCAAACTGTTAATAGAAACATATACCATACAGAGGTTTAATTTGGCCATTTCCTGCAAAATATCCTGGTCGCGGAGGATTAAAGAATTTTTGGTAATCATGCCAATGGGCTGTTTGTAGGCCAAGGCAATTTCGAGCAGCTGACGGGTAAGTTTAAACTTTCTTTCTGCCGGTTGATAACAATCGGTATTGCCGGAGAGTGAAATAGTGGTGGCATCCCAGCCTTTTTTCTCCAAAAACTTTTTGAACAGGGCAGGGGCATCCTTTTTTACGATTATTTTTCTTTCAAATTCGATCCCTGCGCTGTAGCCCCAGTATTGGTGCGAATTGCGGGCATAACAATAAGTACAGCCATGTTCGCAGCCCTGGTATGGGTTAAGTGAATAAGCCATGCCTACATCCGGACTATCAACCTTATTAACAATGGTTTTTGAGTTTTCGAAGATAAATGAAGTTTTACGATCGCTTTCTTCCCAATCGTCTATCCCTTCATCGTGTTCTTTAACGTAAACATCCTTTAAAAACCTGTTGTGTGGATTAACCTGTGCACCACGTCCCTTAAAATACTGTTTTTCTTCTCCGCCGATCATGAAATAAAATTACTAATATTTTTAGTAAAATAGTGGAATGTTGAAATCTTTTATCAGATTTTAAATCAGCCGATTATTGTATTTTTTTTGTTATGTTTATGCACCAAATAAACTATTTAGATGAATGCCCTATTATCCTGTATAATCATCGATGATTGTGAACTGGACAGAAAAGCTGTTGAAAATGAAGTTGTTAATTCTACTGTTTTGAAACTGATGGGCAGTTTTAGTAACTGTGTTGAGGCATTGGCTTTTTTCAATACCAACCAGCCTGATGTGGTATTTATTGATATCGACATGCCCGATATCAACGGCCTTGAGTTTATTAAAACTATAAATGATAGCAACGCCATCAATATCATTATATCCTCACATCCCGAATATGCCCTGGATGGTTTTCAGCTAAAAGTTTTCGATTTTATTTTGAAACCGTTAGAAAGCGATCGCTTCGAAAGCTGTATCAGGCGTTTGATAGATTTTATCGAGCTCAAAAGTAAAGCAGAGGCTTATGATGTGCTTTTTAAAAACGAACAGGTGGTGTTTAAAGACGGACTTAGTACGATCAATTTAAATGCTGCCGAAATCCTCTTTCTCGAAGCTTTTGGCGATTATACCAAAATTGTAACCGAAAAAAAGGTTCATTTAACGTTAACTACGCTTTCTAAATTTATGGACTGCTTACCAGAGGGCAAGTTTGTAAGGATCCACCGCAGTTATGTAATTGCCCGGAATAAAGTGAGCAAGCTTGATACAAAAACAGTTGCAATAGGAGCCAACGCACTCCCAATAGGCAAAACATACCACAAGGCTTTAAAAGATATATTTAAAAACGGCCAGCAATTTTATAATTAAAGGATTAAGAGCTGTATAATGAAAATACGGGAAATCACATTTGGCATATTGATTTTGCTGGTTTGGATAAATAGCAGGCAAACTTTTGCACAAGATGCGGTCGCATCCAATAAAAAGCTGAATGAGTGGAATATTTACTGCGATAAGCTGAAAGGTATTCCTACCGGAAAAGAAAACTACCCCGAACTGATCAAAGCGGCGATTAGGGGGATAAATATGACAGCTTCCGATAATTTTTTATATAAATCCATCTTTAATTTCCATTTGGCTGGCGGTTATGAGTCTACCTATAAGATAGATAGCGCTATCCATTATTATGAAATTTCGAAGAAATATGCAGAAAAAGCGAGGAACAATTCGAGGATTGTTTTGGCTTTGCGGCGTTTGGCCGGGTTATATGATAACAAACAATGGCTAAAAAAGGGCGATGAGGCGAGGAGCGAATTAATTGAAATTGCCAGTGTGGATAAAGATAAAGAAATCCAGATCGGGGCAAATATCGTTTTGGGCGAATATTACCTCAATTCGGGCATGTTCGAAAAGGCCCTGCCTCGATACATTGAATACATTAAGTACCTCAAAATAGATTATGCCAGGGATAACAATTCGGCATCCCGTTCAAATATTGGTGTAGGTTATCTGGCCGTGGGCGAAATTTACCAGAATCTGAACCGGGCCGACGAAAGCCTTGCTTATTTTAAAGAATCGATAGGCTATCTGAGCAATTATAACGAAGGTTTGGAAACGGCCTATAAAGATCTGATCACCTCCTATTTATCGTTAAATAAAGTAGATTCGGCACTGGTTTATTACGGTGTTTTAAAAAAATCGGTCGAAAAAAGCGGTGATTATACCATTTTGATCGATGCGCAGGTAGAATTAGGTAAAATGTTTACCACTAAGGAAAAATTGGATCAGGCAGGAAAAATACTTTTCGGGGCAGAAAAAAATGCGACAATCAGTAAAGAAAAGGAAGATTATTATCTGGTGAAAAATGCACTGGCTGATCTTTTTCTGAAACAGGGCGATAGTAAAAGGGCGATTAAATATTATAAAGAAGCATTGCCTTTGGCCATTTACTTTAAACACAAAGCTGTTATTGCCACATTGTACCTCAATCTGGCTACTGCAGAAAAGAAAGAGAATTTAGAAAATGATGCTTATAAGCACATCTTGTTGTATGCGAAGTACACTGATTCACTGAAAACCGAATCTATTTCGAAAAATATAATCGAGATGGAAGCGCGTTTCCAAAATGAAGTTAAACAGCAAAAAATAGGGGTCTTGAACCGCGAGAACGAGACCAAAAACCTGCAGTTAAAACAGGAAAAAAATATCCGCTGGCTTTTGGGCGGAACAGCACTGATTTCGCTCATCGCCCTCTCGCTGATTTATATGATCTATAAAAATAAACAGAAGGCCAATCTTTTACTCGATAAAAAGAACCAACAGCTCGATATTACGAACAGCCAGCTTGCCAATGCCAACCAAACCAAAGCCAAACTGTTCAGCATTATATCACACGATTTAAGGTCGCCGGTTAGTCAGTTGTTTACCTTTTTAAAAATCCAGCAAAGTGCTGCACAACTTTCGGAAGAGGAAAAGAACAAACACCAGCAAAAGCTGATCAGCTCATCAAGGGATCTGCTCGAATCGATGGAAGACCTGTTACTATGGTCTAAAAGCCAGATGGAGAATTTCGAAACTGACCACGATATTATTGATATAGAGGAGTTGTTCGAAAATACGGTTTCGATGTTGGCTACACAGATTGACGCTAAAAACCTCAAACTAGAGATGAAAACTGGAGATGTTGATGATTTGGATAGCGATGAGAATATTTTAACCATTGTATTAAGGAATCTTTTGCAAAATGCAATCAACAATGCCCATAGCGGTACCCAACTGTGCTTATTTTCTGGTATAAACGAAAATGGCCAAAAATATCTGTCTATTAGCAATGCAGGAAACATGATTCCGGAAGATAAAATAGCGTTGTTGCTCAACAGTTCGAACGTACAGAGTAAATCATCAGGTTATGGTTTGATGATTGTAAAGGATCTGCTTAAAAAACTAAATGCTGATTTAAGTATTTCGAGTAGTAATGAGGTAACCCAGGTAAGGATTACTTTTAATTAATTGCCGTTTTTTACTCCCCTTCTAATGCGATCGTCATGCTGTCCCGAATTTTCGGGATCAGCATCTTTTATGCATGATAGACCCCGAAATAAATTCGGGGTGACGACATAAGCAAAAAATATTATCCATCATTTCCCTCCACCGATTATTTCCATCCGTTTATAGATTAATAGCAGGCTCTTTTTACACTTAAACCTAGGTTTATGTAAAAATACTTAAGCTATGATCAATCAATCAAACCTCAAAACAGGAATAAGTTTTATCATTAGCCTTTTCCTGGCTTCAATCTTTTTCTCCTGTACCGAAACTGCCAAAAGCGCGTCGCCGTTAAGCGATAATGGAGCTGCCAAAGAATATTTTTCGGTAAAGATTAACGGCAAGCTTTGGGAAGCATTCCCATCAAAAGAGTTTAAAGAATACAATTTAAGTTACAAGGAACTGGGGCATCAGTTTTCCATTTTTGCCGAAGCTGCAGACGGATCGCGGATGGACCTTTCTTTCCATTCGGCAAAAGGTCTTACCGTTGGTAAATATCCGTCAACACGAAATGATAATGGCATGTTAAGCGGTGTTTTCTTTTACCCCGAAGCAAAAAGCTCCGATAAGGAACTGGCCAGCGTAACCTTAGAAATCCCCATTCAGGAAAATACGGTGCAGGTTACTAAAATAGATAAAACCAACAAGGCGGCTTATGTAATCGAAGGAACTTTTACACCCAGCATGTACGCTGTTTACCAAAGCAATCCCGAAAGGTCTACAAAATTTACCGAAGGAAAGTTTAGGGTAATATTCCGACCGAATTCAATGAGTCCTGCATTTTAAAAGGTCATTTCACTGAAAATTCCCTTTACCGATTATAAGCAGACGTTCATCGATTAGAAAAGTTAAAGCGATAAAGGTTGGGCTAATTTCAAATTCAGTTTATAACCAAACATTAACCATGACCCTATTTCCAACTTATAAAAAGTTAGTGCTGATTAACGGTACCTGAAAAAATGAAGAACCAACAATGGATTACAGCTAAGTAATCCCTTTAAAAAACAAATTATGAAACGCTTACCATCCTTATTATTAACCTTGTTCACATTACTGTTGTTTGCGCTATCCGGCGCTGCACAGGATTTGGGCGAAATTGCCAAACAAAAACCCGTTGTATTAAATGGCTCGTTGGGCTTAGGCTTTGGAACCTATAATGTTAATGGCATTCCGGCCAGGCAAAGGGCATACTCTTATGTATTTAACGGCGCACCCACTTTATCAATTTATGGGGTTTCATTTCCATTTTCTGTTGTGGTTAGCGATCAGCAGCGAAGTTATACACAGCCTTTTAATCAATATGGTATCAGCCCAACATATAAGTGGATAACCGTACACGCAGGTTGGAGGAGTTTGGAATTTTCTCCTTTTACACTTGCGGGCCATAATTTTTTAGGTGGCGGAGTAGAACTTAATCCCGGCAAATTAAGGTTCGGATTTATTTACGGACGGTTTAACAAAGCGATTGAAGAAGATGTAAACCAGCCTTTGGCGCTCGCGCAGCAACCAGCTTATAAAAGAACAGCCTACAGTGCGCGGGTAGGGGTAGGTACCGAGCGGAACCATTTTGATATTATCTTTTTAAAAGGGAAAGATGATGTAAACTCGCTTGCTGCAAAACCTACATCTTTACTCATTACACCTGCCGAGAATATGGTGCTGGGTATTTCTTCCAAATTCAGTTTCCTGAAACATTTTGTGTTCGATATTGATGTATCGGGGAGTATTTATACCCGCAATGTGCAGTCGGATACCATCCATAACGCCACATTGGATAAAGTTGATTTCCTCCGGAAAATTGTTCCCTTAAATTCCTCCACGCAATTGTTAACCGCCGGACAGACCAGTTTGGGCTATAATGCAAATTTATACAGCATAAAGTTGAAATACAGAAGGGTAGACCCTGATTATAAAAGCATGGGCGCTTATTATTTTGAAACAGATGTTCAGAATTATACCATCGAAACAGCTTTGAGGCTATTTAAAAGCCAGTTACAGATCAGCGGAAGTTTTGGCTTACAGAACGATAATTTATTGGGTGATAAAGCTGTTCGTTCTAACCGCAAAATCGGATCGGCAAATATTTCATTCAACAAACCTGAGTATGGTATTGATCTGCGTTATACCAATTTCGGTATTACACAGGATAGGGGCTTAAATCCCGTTCTGGATGTGTTAAGGGTCTCGCGGACCAACCATAACCTCAGTTCTGTTTTTAGGTATAATATTAATGGCGAAACTGTTTCGCATGGTTTTGTTTTGGTGGGCAATATCCAATCATTGGTCGATCTGAACGAATTTACCGCTCCCAATAGTAAATCGAACAGTAAAACAGGTAATTTTTCGTATCAGTTCGGTTTGCCCAAAAAAGCTTTTGGTGCCAACTTCAATATCAATTATACCCTGGCGGATGTAGCTTTTGGAAGGTCGATATTTTATGGACCTACGCTGGGTATTAGTCAGGCCATTGATAAAGGAAAGCTCGGTTTAAACCTTTCTGCCAGTTACCAGCTCCAGCGGAACAATGATATTGATGCCGGAACTATTTTCAGTTCTAATCTAAATGGTTCTTACCGCATCGGTAAACGCGATGCCGCCAATATCTCCCTTAATTACCTCAAAAGCAACTCAAAAGATATCACACTGCCATCGTTTAACGAGTTACGAACAAATGTTGGCTTAGTACATACATTTTAAATATAGCGCCATGAAGAATTTTACAGCATTGCTTAAGTTTTATAAAAATATACCGGTTATCCTGTTGGTAATTTTATTATCTGCAGTTACAAAGGGGCTTTTCGCCCAATCGGTAAATGTTACCGTTAACGTAATTCCACCGTATTCCCCTTATTATGCCGATTATGCAGGAGCCAATGCGGGTAAAGTACTGCTTGTGGTACAGAATCTTACCCCAAGGGCTTTAACAGTTAAGTTAACCGGACAGCTGGAAGGTGATAACGGGATCAAAATTTCTACAAAGCCCAATTATGTTCCTTTGCAGCCATTGGTTTTAAACCCCAACGAAACCAAACAATTAAATGGTTTATCAATTAAAGATATTTTCGATTTAAATAACCTGAATGTTTCAGGGATCGACAAAACCAGGCTGATTGTTTCCTCACGTTTACCCGAAGGCAATTATTCTTTTTGTATCCAGGCGGTTGATGTAAATAGCAATCAGGTATTATCATCAACGGCACCATTGGGCTGTACCAGCATCACCATTGCTTATCCTGATGCACCTATTCCTGTTAGTCCGGCTGCTAATCTCAGTGTTCTTGCCACTACGCCGCAAAGTGTGGTTTTTAACTGGATCAATGCCGGCTTTATCCCTATGGGTACACAATACTTATTACAGGTTGCCGAAATGCCTTTAAATAATGCCGACCCAAACCAAGTATTAAATTCGACCTCTTTTCCTTTGGTTAATAAAACGGTAAGTAGTTTGTCTTATGTTTTGTCACCGTCCGATCCACCTTTAAAAGTAGGTAAACGTTATGCCTGGCGTGTAAAAGCGATTGATCCGACAGGTAAAACAACCTTCAAAAATGATGGCGTTAGTCAGGCTTTTCAGTTCAGGTACGGCGAAGAAATCAAAGTGGCTTCCATTTTAACCTTAGAACTGCCAAAAGCGAACCAAAAGGTTGATGATGCCAATAAACTTGCTTTTAGCTGGACGTTTAAAGATAATTCTGCAGGCAACGATCCGGTTTCTTTAGGTGGATTGAATTCTATTTCGAATCTTGGCTTTAATGCGGGTTTATTCAGATTGCACATTACACGCGTAAAAACGGCCCAGGAACTGGCGAAAGAGAAAACCGATAAACTGGCAAATGCGAAAAGTAAAGTGGTGCCTGCAGAAGAGCTGGTGGTGAATGTAAATGCAAAAACCATCAGTTATAAAAATTCGTCGGTTATCGCCGGTTTTATCAAAGACCAGAACAATTACGAATGGTATGTAGAACACCCGGCAACAGGAACAAAATCGAACGTGCAGAATTTCGCCGTACAATATGCAAAGGTTGCCGCCGATTATAGCATACAACTGGCGGGCAGGTTAAAATACCGCTACTACGATGATCTTGGTGCCTACAATTTAAAAACCCTGCAACGTGCTAATAACCCAAATTTAACCTACACAGAAGCCGAAGCAGGTTATGCGCTTGGCAAAACCAATATCCAGGCTTTGAGGATCAAATTGTTGGTGCCGGTTTTCAGGGTGAAACACAGTGTTAAGGTAACCGAAAATGGCCTACCAAAGGTTTATACCGAAGAGGTAGACAGTATCCCTACGCTTACCGATCTGCGTAAAACCTACAGTAATCAGGTTAAAGTGGCATCGGTAACACCTATTGCTGCGGGACAAACCGACGATATGGGAAATTTCGACCTGAAAGTGCCCATTTCAAAACATAATTTTAAGGTGATCGATAGTAATGTGTATACCCAGGGCTCATCAGCGAGAAAAGCATTGGTGGAAGGTATTGTGGTGCAGGTTAACGATACGCGCTTTAGCGATCCGAACTGGTTTATTTATCCTACACCGAACAGAACCAGTGTTGCGCTTAACGAAGATGTGGTGCAGATTTACGATTACAAACTTAATGTAAGCTTTAACACCAAAGTACAGCGTAATTATAAAGGTAAAATGTATGTGTTAAAAGCTGAAAAAAACCTGGTTAAAGGGGAGGTAGAGAACCTGGTGGGGCAAACAAAAGATGTACTTACCATTTCGAAATCGCTTTTTAACTACCCAGGTAATAAACAAAAATACAATTACGGGCACAGTACCTACAGTGTGGTGGGCTCGACTGCGGTAACCGGTGAGGTGAATGCAAATGCTGCCCTTGCGGTTAATTTTAAAAGGCTGGTAGCTGAAGTAAACGGTACTACGGCTCCCTATGTGGTTTATTTTGAACCCGATGATGAACAGAATGCCCTGTATTTCAGCCCCGAGAATGTGGCTAACAGCAATAGAAAAACCGTTGGTTTCGAAAGCACCGTTTTTAAGGCAAACAATATTACCGAAAATGTAATATTAGGACCAAAATACCTCAGTATGACCATTGCGGGCCGTTACCTGTACAAATGGAAAGATGCTTATGGCAAAGTAAATACGCCGCTGCCACTGCCCGAAGGTACCAAGCTTACACTGGTTAAAGGTTACCTTACCACAAAAAGTTTGATCGAAGATAAAGGGAGCGATTTATTGGAACAAAAAAAGGTAGCTACCACTACCGTTGGTAAAAATGGTGCTTACCAGTTCGATCTGGGCCTGCTCAACTACGATGCCTTTAATGCCGACGGTGGCAAAAACATGGTGATTCTGGTTGATGATCCTTATTATGCTTCCGAACCAACATTTGTTGCCTACAACCAGAACGAGAATATCCAGTTGCCCGACATGACAGCCGTAGTGAGGCAGTTTAAATTTACCTCGCGTTTAATGTATAAGAAAGACGGTGTACCAACTCCTGCCACATTTATGCAGGTATACCTGTGCCGTTTAAAAAATGTGAAGCCTAAAACCATCCCGGTAAATGAGGGTGATCCGAATAGCAAAGATTATTTTAAGAATACCTATAAAAATGTTGACGGTAAGGAATACGATATCCTTGATAAAACCACGCTTGGCAATGAAGGTATTTTCAGCTTTAACCGTTTGGTACTTCCTTCTGAAGATTTAAGCGATCAGTATTTTATACTGGCCGAACCCATTAGCACCAGCAACGATAATTATTTAACAGAAGAAGCATTTCCGTTAACGGGCGTAATGAAATTCTGGAGCATTTTTACCCTTGGCTCATTCGGGCAACAGACTTTTGCTGATGCTACCCAGGTGTTGGATTCTAAATATACCGGCAATGGCCAGTACGTAACCGTTGTGCCGCAAAAACCATATATCGATGGGGCCGTTTATCCTTACAGCAATACGGCAACTTCTGTACTCTCGGGGGTAAAAGTAGAGTTGTTCAATATGTCGAACATTGATATCCTGGCAAATTCGAGCTACGAAGCTTTCGAAAAATACTTTAATAGCAAACAACCTATCGATGTGCAGATTACCGGCACCAATGGCCGATTTTTATTTGATGATTTTTATGATAACATCATCAACCGCACCAAAGGCAAAATGTTAAGGCTTACCAAAGCGGGTTTTATTACCACTTACAAACCGATTGAAGGCGGTATTCCGATTACCAAAGGCCGCAGGGCCAATCTGGGTAAGGTATATCTCGATCTCCCGATCGAGCTTAATGCAATTGTAGTTGATAATTACGGAAAAAGTGTGCCTGCACGGATAGTGGTAGGCGATGATTTTAGTTGGGCCGATACCTATAAAATCGGGCAGACATCAATGGCGTATTTAAAATCGCCAAAGGGTAAGGTTAAGTTTACCGTAATCCCCGGCGATCTGGCCACCTATAAAACAACCGTTTCCGAGCTCACCATCGATCCTAAAAAATCAACCAATATTACGCTGGTTGTTAACAGCAATATGCACAGCATCGGCGTAACGGTAATCGATAAAATTTCGCAAAAAAGTGTAGCCGCCAATGTTTACGTAACCAATATTAAAGAAACGCCGGGCATAGAAAAATTTATGAGCAATGGTAATGTGGTTAATGTGCTCGAGTTTGCTTCTGCTGGCAGTCAGTTTGATATTAAAGTGGTGCCAACGGGGAATTTTACCATCGCCAAAACGCAGGTCAAATCTGATATGACCAAAGCGGTAAATGTTACCGTTTATGTAGAACCGGCCGTAACACTTACCTGTTTCGCCAGTACCATGAATGGCAATAGAAAGGTAGATCTTATCGATTACCACATGGTGATTGATGGTTTGGATGAAGACGAATATATTTTTACCAAACGCGCGGTTGGGCTGGGATCAACCCTGAGTAAAATACCTGCAAATAAGTGGTTAACAATCGGTGCTTCGCAAAAAGGTTTTGTCGGTCAGGATCAGGTAGTATTGACCAACTCACCCAAAACACTCTATTTTAAATTTACCGATGCTTCCGCTTTTCCTGTTGATAACCTGTACGGTTTCCCGATAGAGTTAACCGGTTTGGGCAAACTTAACGATGGCAGTTACCTGGCTTCGGGCAGGTTAAATCCACAGGGTAAAGCAGGTGTCTCGAACCTGACTTTGGAAAGCAATGATCAATGGCTGCGTTTTAAAGATGTTAAGGTTAAAGTTGCCGAAGAACTGATTAAAGGACAAAAAACGCTGGGCAAGCCGAAAGTAAATATCCTGTCCGAAATTATTTTCGATGAAAACGAGCTTGATGCCAAATTGTTCAACAAAATAAGTGTTGCCGTTCGCGATAATGGCGGCTTAAGTCTGCAGGGTTCGGGCAGTACAGGTTCCATTATGGGCAGGGTTTCTTTAGATCCTTCGTCACTTTCGGCGGGCGTATTCTCTAACGTTGCAGGTACGCAGGGCGAAGGAAATTACCTTTACCTCAATAAAATGGATACCGAATATATCCCATCGGGTGCAGTCGGCAATGCTACAAAAGCAAACGTATTGAGCACTTTCTCTACTGGAAGTTCGGATGTTACCGGCGATAATTTATTGGTTTCTACCTTATCGCGCAGGCGCCCCGTATTCTATATGGTTGATGATTTTACAGTAAAACCTGACGATAAAGTATTGGTAAGCAGCGCGGGTATTAGCGCAAAAGCTACCGTAGCCACCAATTTGGCCAATGTGGCAGATAAAGATGCAGCCCTTAAAGGAACATTCAATATTGGTTACAATACGGTTTGGTTCACCAATCAATCGCCTTTAAAAATTAAATTAAGAGACTGGCAGCTCGAATTTAATACCTGGTATTTATCAAAAGCAGGCTTTACGGGCGAAGGTAACCTGAATGCTTTAGGCTTGAGTATTCCTTTTACCAAACTAAAAATGACGCCAAAGGCAATCGGTTTTGGAAATTTCGATGTGAAAGAACTCACGCTCCTCAATAAATTCCCGGTTAAAATCAATGCAAGCGAGGTAATGACGAGCTTTGGTTTTGATAAAGGTTATTCTAAAGAAAAAGGAGCATGGTCTGTTGCTATTTTGGCCAATTCGCAATCTTCGGCTTTGGCCTCATTAACCGGTTTGCCAGATTTAAACTCTGGGGATAAAATCCTGATCAACAACATCAACTTATACGATACCGGCGATCCGAATGATACGCGGATCCTGTTGACCGAAAACCAAGCTGCGGTTACCCTGAACAGCATCTCTAGCTTTAAACCTTATTCGGTTTTTGGCGACCTGCTTTCTATCGTTTTTCGCGGAAATCTGGATATGAATATTCCGAACCTGAACGGTTTGGGCAATGTGGTGTACGATCTGAAATATAAAGTAGTAAATAACCAGTTTGTACATGTGCACGATATACCGTTTAAGAACCTGAACTTGGATGCAAACGGAATCAGGGTAGATTTTTTAACCGAAGGACAGGAGTTTACCAATGGTAAATTGAAACTGGTTGGAAATTTAAAGGATAAAGATCCTTCGAGTTTATACAAAATAAATGTACAGCTGGATAAAAGCTTAAAAGAAACCCGTTTGCATATCCCTGAAAATACACCTACGCCGCAAAGGGTTTATTTATCGGGCAACCTGCAGGATAAAAATTATTTGGATAATGCTGCGGGAGAAATGAAGCTGGCTAATAAAGTTTGGAATAATTTTGCTTTCAGTGGTAACATGGCCGGTTCTGATGGGGTAAATGCTGCGGATAGCAAAGTCAACTTTACCATAAAAGGAGACATTGTAGCCAACGATAGTAAAATAGGGGTGCAGAATATGGATGCCGCTGGTATGAAGGGCATCAACTTTACCTACGATTTTAAAGAAAAAGCACTGGTAGGTTCGGCCAGTATGCAACAGAATACTGATTTTGCAGATCTTACCATGGATATCGATCTTAAGGTAAGCAGCTCTAAATGGTACGTGTTCAGTAACTGTTTAGCCAATAATATTAAAAATACGCCTTTTAACCAGGCGGCGGCAGGTATTATGTTGGGCGATGCTACTTTAACACCCGAGCAGATGGCATCGCTGCACAAACACTTTAAGGATAACGATATCCCGACCAATTTTGACAATAATTTTAAGTCGGTAAAAGGTATTTTGATGGTCATGTCAACCGATATTCCGATCCCGATTATCCCAACATTTAATTTAAACCTCGATCCCGTTGCGCATGCCAGTTTAACGCATGGCATATACGGTAACCTATATTACAATGCTGGTTTTAGTCTTAAAAAAGAAGATTTAAGCCTCGCCATTGGTGCAAGGTTGGGTGCCTTTGTAAAACTTGGCGTGGGTGCCAGTATCGGTTTGGCCTGTGTGGGGATTAATCTCCATGCCGATGTGCACGCCGACGTGAGCGGTAAACTGGTTCCTTTTGCCCCGGTCGGACAACGTTTGTTGTTGGATGCCGGCCTGAAATTTACCCTGCAGGGCGAAGCTTATGTGGGTGGCGGGATCTGCGATAGCGATTGCGAAACGCCATGCGTAGATGCCGGTTTCTTTGATATCTGCAGTCCGATACCATGTTTTAAAAAGAGCCTGAACAAAACATTGGTTTTGGGTTTAAGCGCCGAAGTAACCGATGCAAAACCATATTTCCACTTTAAAGGATTATCCGAATTGTAATGATTTTAAAAATACAGATGATGAAAAAACTGATCTATATATTTGCCCTGATCCTTCCATTGGCGGTAGCCGCACAAAAAAAGGAAGCAAAAGTTGCCTTTAGCGGTTATAAAGGCAATTACATCTATAATTTATTTAAACCTGCGTCGGCAGCACATCCCGATGGTGAAGTGGTGGGTTTCAGGCTCGACCGTAAACTGGCTACAGAAGCCAATTGGCAGGCCATACAAACTTTTGCCTCTCCGGCAAACTATAATGAGCTGGCTAACAGTATAGAAGATGGTAAGAGAAAAGCTTACGAATATAAGGCCGAAAATGCTTATAACATTGATGATGTTTGGCCGGTTTACCAGAAAACATTCCGTTACGATTCGTTATCGGTGTACCTTACCCAGCAGCATCTGGCCATTGGTTTTAAGGTTTTGTTGGTTGATACCACTGCAAACCTTTCCAATAATTATCAATACCGTGTGGTACAGCTCAAACGTGATGGTTCTGAATATGGTAAATACATTTCGCAGCCGGTATCGAAAAACCTGGGTATGCTGGCTATCAATAAACCCAAAGTCAATAAACGCGAGGTAATTGGAGGTGTCTTCAGGTTATCTTTTGCTGCAAAAGTAGGTACGGAAGCGCCGCAGGCATTATTGATTAAGAGAAAAGGAGAAGGTGATAAAGATTTTAAAAGGATAGAATTAATGTACAGCATAGAACAGGCAAGGGACAGTGTTTTCTACAGTTTGATAGACGATAATGCCCGTGCCGATGCGCTCTATCAATATACGGTAACACCAGTAAACCGTTTTGGTGGTGCTGCAAAAGTTGTTTCTGATACCTTATCGGTAAATTCTATTTCGCAAAAAATGCTTATCCCGAAAGCTTTTGTGGCCGTTATCGATAGTGTAAAAAAGCAGATCAATCTTTCGTGGGGTTTTATTAAACCCGAACTGATCAGCATGGTTAAAATTTACCGTTCAGAAAGTTACGAAGATGGTTATTCGTATCTGGCCTCAACCAATCAGGCATTTTATGAGGATAAGAGCATTATTCCGGGCAAAAAGTATTATTACTATCTCATCATCAGCGATCAGTTGGGCCGTTCTTCCGAAAGGAGTACCAAAGCATACGCACTGATGCAAAATGCCGAAAAACCCGATGCACCTTTATATGTAGAGGTGATTAAAACAGAAAAAGGTAATAAAATTTCATGGCAGGATTACAACCTCGGGAACCGTGGCTATAAGGTTTTCCGCACCAGCCAACTCGATGGCGAACTGGTACCTATTGATACTTTTGTTTACCTCGATAGGAAATTGGAAGGTAAATATAGCTTTATCGATACCGCTAAAAACAACAGCGGATTAACAGGTTATGCCGTTGCTGCCGAAACCATGAGCAATGTACAGAGCAGTTTTTCTAAAACGGTTTATTTAAAACAGGAGGCAAAAACAACAAACTTATCGGCTCCGTTGTTACTGGATTTTCAGAAGGATAAAAAAACAGTGAGGATATTCTGGCAGCAAAATGCCCGGAATACCAATATATCAGGCTTTAACGTATACCGTAAAATTGGGGATAAACAATATGTTAAGATCAATAGATCCTTAATCAATGCAGATAAAACAACTTTTACAGATTCGTTAATGGTTAACGGGCAGGATCTGTTTTATAAAATAACTTCGGTAAGTATATCTGATAAGGAAAGTGAAGCAAGCAACGAAATCCAGACCGATTTCCTAACGATGGTTTATCCGCCTTCATCATTAAAATCTTCATTTAATGTTGATAAAAGTGCAATAGAATTGTTTTGGCAACCATCTCAGAGCGAAATATCTGCTTATGAAATTTATAGATTTACCAGAGGAAGCGAGCCGGTTAAAATAGGAAGCAGTAAGGGGCAGGCTAATTTTATTGATAAGGGTTTCGAAAAAGAAAAGGTAAATTATTATTATGTGGTATCATTGGCAAACAACGGAAATACTTCTGTTCCTTCCAACCAAACATTTTTATCTTTTAAGTAATTAATGCGGCATTTAATTCCCCTCTTTTAAAGGAGTGTCCGCAGGACGGGGTGTTGTTTTTTGTCTTTGTCTATCGGTCGGTGTTTCACCGATCGAAAATTATCCTAATTACTTTTAGCCAACGGCACATAATCCATCGGTACCATATCAGCTACCTTTTCGTATGCCCAGTAACCTTCGTAAAGCAGCGATCGCGAATCGTAAATGCCTCCATTTTCATAAAAACGTACACCTTCGCCGGTTAAATTGGCTACTGAAATCTCATTTTCCGGTACATCCAATGGCCTGAAAATCCAGAAACCTGTTTTAGAATAAGCAAGCGATTCTTTTTCTTTGGTATATTGGATCAGTAACGCATCGGTATAACTCAGGTATTTTAAGTTCTGGTTATAATAATGCACCAAGGTATCGGTTAGTACATCTGCTCTCGAAAACTTATCGATGGTTTTGGGCATTTCCTGCTGTTTCGTCCAAAAGGCAAGTAGGGCGGTGTCTATTTTTCCTTTCGTTTGCCTGATACCTGTTTTCTCCGGTACAGCTTTAATCTTTTCTAAATTGGTATTGATAACATACTGTGGATAACGGTTCGGATTAGGGATTTTGATCATTTTGTTGATGATAAAACCTTCTTCCTGTGTTTTGTTGGCATAAAGCGAACGGAAAAAGTGCTGCGAAGAGCCATAGTAAGCTATTTCACGGGCAGCAATATATTTTTTCTTTTTCGCTGCAGAAGCTTTAAGCTCTTCAAAAAACGGGTGACCGGAATAATAAATAATGTGCGTACGTGAGTTGTACTCAAAATGATCGAGCATATATTTGAGGCGATAACCCAAAGCCTTGTTTTCAACCACTAAAAATTCGGTAGTAGAAACGGTTAAAGTACTTTTGGTTACATCAAAATCTACATTTAAAACCTGTGGATTTAATATTTTGCACTGCGTTGCATTGGGTGTTTTCCCAATGAAAAATTCTTTAAACTGGTTGATGTATTTTTGCCTGTTAGGGTCGGCCCTGATCACCACTTCATCCAGTTGGGCTACATTTTCTTTCAATACCAGTTCTACCTGTACCGATTTATCCGAAATGATTACACTTTTAGAGTAGGGGAGATAGCCCACCAGTTGAACAAGGATATCGTAACTGCCCGGTTTTAGGTTTGTTAATTTAAAGCGCCCGTCGTTATCGGCCACCGTAGCAATTTTATAACCACTTAAATAAATGCTTGCGCCGGGCAATCCGTCTTTCTGATCCCGAACCAGGCCACTGATCGAGAAGGTGTTTTGAGCATCGACATTAGTACCCAGAATGATCAGTATAAGGGCTACTAAAAGGCTTTTAATCATGGAGACGAATGTAATTAAAAGGCTTAATATTTATCAAAAACGCAAAAGATTTTTAACAAATTTAACATTTGGCATGTATCGTTCATGAAGGCTTTCATCCTGAATGCAATGAAGGATCTTTATGAGGATCATTTATAACAAATAGATACAGTCTCATCATAGTGGCCGTTTTCGATTTGGAAACGGGAAGCTCTGTTTTTCATGGCTGTAGCAGCCCCGCTATCGCTTGTAGTCCTCATTACGCTGCGCTTCACTGCGGGCTACCCGCTCTATCGGGTTTAATTAACAGTGGCTTGTTCTTCGAAGCAAGGTCCGTTTATGCATTTTGTTATAAAACTATACTCTAGTCGTAGCGTCTCGCTACGACATTCCATATTTTAAACAATTAGGTCTGTCTTTTGCTAAGGTCTTAGCGAGACGCTAAGACCAGAGAGGGATAGATCTCTCCATTCCACTACCGATGTAAAATCGGTATAAGTAGCGTTTCTTCCGAGAGCTATCGGAATAAGATGATGGCCCTCTTTATATCACAACCCCTGCCAACTAAACCCGACCGCAGTGAAAAACCCACAGCCCGAAGCATGAGGGCGAGGATTTGTAACGAAGGGCGGGATGGTTTAAACCGAATAGCACTGTAACTGCTTTTCAAAAAAAATAAAAAGCTTAGCATTCTGCAATTGTGCTTTTATAAAGCTTCTATATCCTCCCTACTTTTTCCCTTCGACATTAACTGGTAACAAATAATCCATGGGTACGCTATCGGCAATTTTTTCCCAGGCCCAGTAACCAGAATAAATCATAGACCGTGGGTTGTAAATCGAACCATTTTCGTAAAAATATACCGGTGCAAGCTGCAAACTGATGGTCGAAATTTGATAATCGGGCATATCCAACGGCCTGGCAATTGATAAACCGATCCGGTTGGCGTATGCAGGATCTTCGCGCTCTTTGATGTAAACCACATAAAGTTTATCGGTAAAGTTGATGCTTTTTATGCTTTCATTCTTTACATGTACCAGGGTATCCTGCGTAATAGGGGCACGGCTTAAAATAGATATGGCGCCAGGCATGTTTTTCTTTCTTAGCCAATAACTTAAAGAGTCGCCTACAGTAAGGGTTAAAGGCCTGGTTAAACCCGTTTGTGCTTTTGTTAGGCGTTTAATATTGGCATTAATGATACTATCTGATGGTTTATCAGGATTTTCTTTTGTGATGAGTTTGTTGATGATAAAACCTTCTTC
>NZ_DJDT01000033.1 GCF_002432345.1 Pedobacter sp. UBA5917 | reverse complement strand
GAAACTAAACTTATTGCCACAACGCTGGAAAACAAACTGCTCAACCTCAATTTCGGTCAGTGTAAAGTTCCCGATCCGAGTAAACCAGTCCCATGCACGGCTAAATTGGAATGGAAAGATTATTATGAAAAGATAGTACTTCATAATGGAGCATATGTACTTACCGATAAAAGTACTGCATTATGTACGGCAAAAGGAGGAAACATAAAAATTGTACAACATGGTCAACAAGCCAACATTACCGCACAAGTACTTGAAAATGCCAGTTCAGGCAGTTGGGCCGCTGATGGTCCATTAATCACTGAAGAACTAATACATACCGAACAGGAAGCAAAAAACGATGATGAAGATGGTGCAGCCGTAAAATCGATATCTACTTTAATGTATGGTGGAGAGCAACCTTTAAATAGTCCTATAACCTTTAAGGCAAATTTTATTGGCCAGCCAAGCGATGAGGATAAACGGGGTGTTAATTGGGTGGTTTATGATGCAGATGGCAGACCAATTCAATTGAGAAGTGATGCAGGAGAAATGCTGACAGTAACCTTCAAAAAAGCCGGCACTTACCTGATCGAAGCTTATGGCAAAGCGAGTGGTGATAAGAAAGTAACCAAAACTTATACCATTAAAGAAAATGAGATTGAAACTGTAACTACAATTGATGGACAAACAAAAGTAAGGATACAAGTACCGATTGAATTCAGGCTTAAAAGTCTTTTTCCAACTGTAGCTATTCCCGGCGACATCCGCGCAATTACCTGGGAAGTAACCAAAATTAGCGGAAAGGGCAAGCCTGCCATATTAATACCCACAGGAAACATGACCAAGGTAGTTTGCCATGACGAATGTTCTTACGTTGTGTCTGCCTGTTTTAATGGCATTCCAAAACAATCGGTAAAGATACAGGCTATAAAAAATGGGATTAAATCTATTAGCGCTTCTATTGAAAGTACGAGGATAAATGAAGGAGTAAGCTTTAGTGTAAAGGATCAGTTTAAAATATTACCTGCCCTGCCAGAAGAAACTGCTGCAATAAAATGGCAATGCAAAGATGCTGAAGGTAAACCAATTGAAGCATTTAAATCTAAAACAGGAGAAACCATTAGCCATCATTTTATACAACCCGGCGAATATACCGTTCAGGCCTATTTAGAACAACCAAGCTCCAAAGTGGCAGTTAAAATAACCGTTGCCCAACCCGAAATTATACTTGCCCAATGGGAATACCCCGAAGGTGGCAAAAAAACAAAAACAGGCTGGGGAGAATTAAACCGTGCCTATCTAAAATTTAAGGCAGCCGAAGGCATAATGGTAAATCTGGAATATGGTTATCTAGATACTTCAGGGAATACCAAATCCATACATATTATTAAAGGGTTCAAAATACCACCAAGTCAGGTTTTAGATACCGTTGGCTATGATTTTGTACCGCACGCAGAAAAATACCGGAAGCTGTTAAAGGAAGGCACAGAATTTTACTTTAAAGTAGCGTCAGCCAACAAAAAATATGAGATTTTAAACGGAAATATCCCCCAGCCTTTGCAAAAACTACAATTGGTTACAAAAGAAGAGATTGTAAGTATTGAGTTTTTGGCCGACAACAGGCAGGTTATACAGGCTTTGTATGGCAGTAAAATGAAATGCCGCATCCGGACCCGAAACCTGAGTGCAAGAGAAATAGCTGTTAAAATATACCGTAAAGAAAGCCGCTTGGGGTTAGATAAGTTAAGAAAAGACACCATTGTACATCATCATAAATACCCGTTAAATGCTAACGGTGTAGTTGAATTTGATTTTACCTTATCCAAGAACTGGGAGAAAACCTACAGCGAAAAACTCCATCATTTTTATGCTGTGATTGAAGAAATGGAGTTTTTTGGCATCAGTAATACTTTGGTTGCCTTTAAAAATGATGTTCCGGCAAATGGAGGAAAGGCTTTGGTGGGAATAGGCCGACAGGAAGGGCACAGCGAAGGTAACTGTCCGAGATGTAATGCAGCGATAACCATAGCCGAATTGAAACAGATTTTTAAAGATGCTGATGATGGAACAATCAAAACCGTAGCCGAAACCTACAACAAATATATGGCAGAATTTGGTATGAACACCTGTTGGGTAAAGGCACATTTTTTTGCGCAGATCAGGGTCGAATCGAGCACTAAACTCCATGTAAAAACCGGAGAGAATATGAATTATAGTGCAGATACTTTAATTAACGGCAACCTGAATAAAAAGACAGGAAAACGCGATAATCCTCCGTTTTCATACTTCGTTAAACATAAAGAAGAAGCTTATAAATACGGCCGGACAAAAGACCATGCAGCCAACGAACAAATGATAGCCAACCTGGCTTATGCCGATAAAAACCGTAGTATTAACAACAGGGTTGGCAATACGCAAGAGGGTGACGGCTGGAAATTCAGGGGCAAAGGTTTGATACAACTTACCGGACGGGAAAATTATGCGAAGGCAAATACCTATACTTTAAAATATGAAAAAATAGATATCCTGAAAGATTCTGACATCGTTGCGAAAGATATTAAGATTGCAGTTTTAACATCGATGGCTTTTTTTAAGTGGAGGGGGTTGGTGGCGAAGAGTAACGGATTTCCTCAAGCGGAGCCAGTATCTAAGGGTGTTGGGAGTGAAGTCGGAAATAGTTACACAGAAAAACAACACGCTTTTGATAATTATACTTCCAAAATATTCAAAATAAAAGATTGTGATTGGAAAGAAATTGACATTAAAATAATTGGTACTAGAGCACCATGGATGACCATCGCTCTTAACGAAGCAAAAGCAATGAAAGGGTGCTACGAAGGCAAAGAACCAATGTATTCAAAGGCAAAATCTTATTTAAAATACTGCGATAATAGTAATGAACCAACCGATGGAGATAAAGGACCTTGGTGTGCGGCTTTCATGAATTGGTGTATTAGCAGAACAAAGAACTCAAAAAACAAAAATGAGCCTTTCAGTCATACAAACTCTGCAAGTTCTTTAGCTCCAATAAATAATCCGAAGTATAAAAAAATATCTACTCCTATTTATGGCTGTTTCGTCGTCTATCGACATATCAATGGCAAAAAGGGACACACAGGCTTATTATATGGTAAAAGTAGTAGTGGTAAATATATATTACTTGGTGGTAATCAAGACGATTCTATACGTTTTAGTGAATATGGCGAATATACCAGCCAAAATAAAAAGAAAAAGTTATACGGATTTTATATTCCCATCGATTATGTAGAAAAAGAAGAAGATAAATTGACTGAAAAGGACATCTATCCTAACGCTAGTGTTCTTAATATTAAAATAGGAATTAATGATCAACAATATGGAAAAACAAATTAAAAAAACAAATATGGGTACAAATAGAATAGTAATCTTATGCACCGTTTTTTTATTACTGGCAGTATCATGTAAGAATAAAGCAATTAACACTAAACAACCTCAAATGTCTCTAAGTCAAGTAGAAATTAGCCAAATCAAACAACATATGGACTATCAGAAGAGAATTGAATCTGATGAAATAGAACAGGATAATCCTTATAAAATGACAGAACAGGATTTAATTTTAGCTTCGAAGATAGTACTTGAAGGCCTAAAAAGTCAGGGATTTATAAAAATTTCTGAAGAAGCATTTAATCAGAAACTTAAAGAAGTATTTGGGATAGAGAAATTAAAAAGTGTGCATAATAAAATACATGCAAAGGAGAATTACATTTCAATTTTAGATAAGGAAGATCAATTTCAATTTAAAAAGATACTCGAAGATGAATTCGGTAATTCATCACTGATGCCAATTTTATTTTTAATGAGAAAAGATCATATAATTACAGAAGCAGAAACACTGAAAAATATAATCCAGATCAATAGTGATAAAACTTATAAGATCACTATCCAACCACATATTATTCATAGGAATAAATATTTGTTTAATAATGACAAAGCCAGTTTAGCTTGGCTTTTAAATAATGAGCAATACTTTTTGATTAAGCTACTTGATGATTTTGGCTATGATAAGGAGCCTAAAATAAATAAAATGGTATTGGATTCAATTTACAAGAAAAACCTAAATTATAGCCCCTTATCAGGACAGCGAATCGCAAATCTTTTTTTTGTAAAAGACTTAAACAATAAGTTAGAAATAAGGAAAGGGTTATTAAAATATGTAGAAGCAAATACAAGTTCAACTGACAACCGTTTTATCTATGCATTAGGAAGTTTTATAAGTACATTATATTATGGCGATGGCAACAAAATCTTCGATGAAGACCCTTCCAAAAAATTCACTGCTGTAGAAAAAGCAGAAATCGTAGCTAATATTGCCAACATCGAAAACCCAGCTATAGAAAAATACAAATCTCTCGAATCATCAGATGTATGGAATTTACCCGGTTCTTCTTTATACAACCTCTCCGTTTCGCATCCCGAGGTAATTATAATAATAGAACAGCATAATTATTTCGGTTTGCCCAAAATGAAAGCGATTATAGCCAAACTACAGGAAGAAGCACCGCCAACAGGGGCTGATCCGGAATAAAGGATAATCACTTTAAAAAATAAATTTAAATACAAATAACCACACTAAATTTTATTAGTAAAACTCCGAAAGCCACTTAAACTATAAGTACTATAGTATTTATAAAATCGTCCCTCTCACATTTTAAAAATTTAAATTAACAATGAAAAAATTAACACGCTTTAAAGGCAAAGCAATGGCTTGCCTAATCGTAATGTGCCTGCTCCTAGCATCCAGCTGTAAAAAAGACCTATTACAGCCGAATTCTAAAGATCTTCAAAATGGGCTATCTATTGCAGAGGCCAAGAAATATTTCGAAGCGAATGTAAAACAGATTGCAAAAACTAAAAAATTAATGTCATCGGGTAATGTTACTCCCACCACCGATGAAGAATCTGCAGAAGCAATCTTAAACAGTAGAGAATTGATTTGGGAGAGTGCATACCAAAAATTAATTTCTACGGGCAATGCTGTTAAAATACCGCTCAATTTTAGTAAAACGTATGCTGTTGTTGATGTGGAAAAGAAAGAGCTCATACCATTTGGAGCTCTAAATTATCTTTTCATGTATAGAGATAGTCTACACAAAATTAATTCAGAATGGGTGACACTGCTTCCTGATAAAGCTTGGCTCTATGGAAAGAGAGACCAATATATAGGCAAAATAGTTGTGAAAGATTGGGAAGGCAATTTTATTAAAGCTTACGATTGTAAACCGGTTGCTCCAGTAACAAGTATGAATATTGGGCCGAAAAAAATCAACTAATACCTTGACTAACTCTATTCCTGGATCAGTAGAGCCACCGATAACTCCGCCTGGACCAAATGCCCCTAGTGTATGGGTGATATGCCTTACAAAGTGTCATGAGTTTTGTGGAACAACTATAGTTGATAGCAGAAAGTGCATCATGATTCGTGGCACTGAGGGGCCCGGAGATGACGGCTGGGAAAATGGCAGTAGTGGCAACACTAATGGAGAAAGTAATGCTGGAGGCCCTGGTTGGGCCGGTGGTACCACCAGGGCTGATTATTACCCTCCAAACGGCCTCAATTGTAATCCAGATCCAGCGTATAAATTGCCAAATTATCCAGCTCCCGAAGGTTATAGTTGGCTATTGCCATGCGAAGGACCTGGCGCTATTCCTGTTCCAGTAGGACCATCTGTTAATTCTGTAAAATTGAGTTTCATCATTAATTTTATGGGCATAGCCGATCCTGATAAACAAAATTTTCTGTTGGCACATGATGAAATTTACGAGGCATTAGAAAATTATATAGCAATAAACTCAGTTTCTCCAAATAAGGAGCTTGTTGATTGGGCCGTTGGTTATTTGATAGAAAATCCAAATAGTTTTAATCAAGCGTTTAAAGATCTACTAAATGGCACATATAACGAAAATTCTCCTATTTATATACCCAATAATTTTGATGTAGTATATGATCAACAGTGGTATGATAATGAAGATGAACTGGGGATTATTGATGTGGAGCTACAACAACAGGGACTGCCCAATGCTGATCCTATACCTGAATCTTATTATATAAAAGGTACAGGCATTGACATGACAGCTGCCATGCCTAGAAGTGGCCGAACCGTGCATGGAAATCCAAGGAATGCAAAATATTTTTGGGATCAATTGATTAAAAAAAGGCCAGAAATGTTTAGTCCTGAAAATAGAGCCTTTATTGCAAAGAATCAATTTAATAAAGTTAATGCTGATGACCAGTGGATTAAGTACAACCCTACACATAAATCGTATAAATTTAACCAACTTGTTCATCATCACCACAAACAACGTAATATTGCTTTTGCTATTCCTCAAAAAGTGCATCAAAAGTGGACAAGCAGATTGCATTTAACAAAACTAAATTTACCAAAAATAAGGAATAGGTTAAATTCATTGGGGCCTTTTATGGAATTGTTTTCCATCTTTACCGATATCAAAACTGGTAATCCTGATGCATGGGTAAATGGTTTTGGCGCAACGGATGAAATTGGGAAATTGTACAAAGAACAATTACAAAATTTTTATTTTGAAATTATCGATCAACGTGTGTTTAAAAACTCTAGTGGTACAGTAATTAGAGCAGTTGTTACTTATGATGCTTTTGAAGACTATATTTGGGATGAAGATGAAAGGCGTTACATGGGAATTTTTAAAATTGCGACTTACGAAGAAGATATTGACGTAGCCAATCATCGCACAAATAGCTTAAAAAAAATCAATTAAATTGAAATATATGAATGAAATAATCCATAACTTTTTTAAGGCTTATTTTAAGTATTCCGATTTTTCATTAGGATATGATGAAGAAAAAACCCCAAAAAATATGATTAATTCATCTGTTAATCAAAGTGGATATTACATATGGAAACCCATTGACGGAACATTAGCAGATGAAGACTATTATAGTATTGAACAAAAATTCAACATAAAATTTCCTAAAAGTTTTATAGAATGGCATAAACAATACTTTTTTCTCGATTGTTCCTGCCAGCTTATGGGGTTACCTATTTCATCTCCAACCGAACCGCTACAGCAGATTATTGATAACCTAGATTATTCCTTGGCCAAAGATCTTATTGATGCAAAGCTGTATCCATTTGGTGATGAGGGTAATGATGCAGGCCCGTTAGTTTTTGATGGCAGATATGAAGTTGCGAACAATGAATATCCGATTAGGGTTTACGATCATGAATATGGTGGTGATTTAGATGGATTAAGCGAAATTATCTTTTCGTCTTTCACTAAACTTTTAGAATGTTTTACACATTACATACAAGAGTTAAAAAGCAGAAAAAATTTTGAGATCATCCCGGATTTTTTTCAGATTGACCCTAATGGTGCAGGGAAAACGGGGATTGATTATTGGTTAGATTGGGTGGCAATGGAAAAAGAAAACGATGAACTTTTTGGCGATTGATTAAAACATTCGATAGATAATGAATAAACTCTTTTAAATATTTTTCAGACAAATGTATACTTTAAATATCTTGATGTGAAAGTGCTAAAAATTATTTATGTCGTAGCATTATCAATCTGCGCAATTCAGTTATTTCAATTCCTATTTGGCTCGAATGGTATCTTTTATTCATTTAAAGATGCCTTGTTTACACCAGCAAAAGATGGCCGGATAATTTCGATAAGTTCACATTACAATTTCGACAGTAATTATGTCAAAGTCCTCAAATTATTGAGTAAGCTTAACACGATTGGCTATTTTATATCCTTGATTGGAACATGTGTATCACCTTCATTTTATAAAATGGATCGAAAAACTAAATATATCATTGGGATTAGTTTTTTTATTGCATCATTAGTATTCTCTCTAATTACTGGACCGATATGGGTTCATCTTCTTCAGAAAAGTTATTCAGGCTAAGCAGGTTGCCTCAAATGAGGCAACCTGCTTTATTATAATACTATATATTTCTCCGCCTAGCCTTTCCCCACCTCCAACACCTTAAAACTACCCGGCACACGTGCTGCCTTTTTACCACCATTGCTACCTTTTTCGAACTCGGCAGTGGGTAAAAACAGGTGATGTGTAGTGGCATCAAGTGTTATGGTCCTGGCCCCTACTGCTGTTTTTACCGTTTCTACCACAGCAAATTTATTGGCGTTTATTTCTTTTACTATGGTAATATTACCCTCGCCATTGGCACTGTAGGCCAGTTTAGTTGCAGGATCGAAAACCACACCATCGCAGTTATCGCCGATGGGTAACGAAGCTATCTGTTGGCCTGTTTTGGCATCCAACACAATCATTACCTTATTGGCACATACGGTAAATAACCTTGATGTAGCTCTATCAATAGCCAAACCCGATGGTTCTTCGGCATTTTTTAATTTATACCTCGATAAAACTTTGTAGCTGTTTATATCAAAACAAACAATTTCGCCAGTATCCTCGATATTTACATATATTTTGCCTTTTCCATCTGATACACCTGCCTCTGGTTTGCCACCCAAAGCAATGCTTGCCACTACCTTGTCGGTTTGTGGATCGATAATGCTGGCATCGGCACTTTTGCCATTAAAAACAATTACTTTTTTGCTGTAATCATCAAAAAAAGTGGCATCGGGGTTTTGCCCTACCTTAACCTCTCCTAAAACCTTAAAATTGTTCAGATCGAAAACCGTACAGGTACCGGCTTTGCCATTGGTGGTATAACCCTTGCCAAAAGCGCCGGCAACGGTAATGCCGTGCACACCCGTAGTATTGTTAATTACCCCTACCGAATCGCCCGTGGTTTTATTTAAAATATTTACCTGGTTACCGTGCGAAACAAACAGGTGGTTACGCTGCCCATCGATAGTTAAATAATCCCAGCCGCCATCGCTTTTAATTTTATGCACGGCCAATACTTTTAAAGTGCCTTTTTGTTGGGCCATCGTGGTAATTGCAAGGGCTAAAAAAGCCGCTGTGCATAATAACTTACTTTTCATTTTTTGTGTTTAATATGGTTTAAATTTTATAGTCACTTCGGGCTATAACCTGTGCAGCAATTAAATATTGTGCTGTTTAAGCAGGCTTTCCCTAGCCTGCTCCGATTGGTAAACTTTCCTGATCAGGCTTGGCAGCGCCACCAACAATAAAGGCAGTGCGATGATAAAACCACCGATTACGGCAATGGCCAATGGCTGGTGGAGCTGTGCACCTGCTCCTATCCCCAGCGCCAAGGGCATCAGCGCGATGATGGCCCCAAGGGCTGTCATTAACTTTGGCCTTAAACGGGTAGATATGGCAAAAGTGATGGCATCATCTACACTTTGGTTATTTAGCGATTCTTTAAACTGCAAGAAGGTAAAAATGGCATTTTCGCCAATAATGCCCACAATCATAATCAGGCCGGTATAACTGCCCACATTTAATGGCGTATGGGTTAAAAACAGGGCCAGGTAACTGCCTGCAATACCCAGAACAGAGATTAATAAAATAAGGAAGGCAATTTTAAAATCCTTAAAGAGGAACAAAATTACACTGAACACCAGCAAACTCGATGCAATAAGAATGGTTAACAATTCTGAAAAAGATTGTTGCTGCTCTTTATAGGCGCCGCCATATTCGATATGGTAGCCCGATGGCAGGTTAACATCTGTATTTACAGCTTTCTGGAGATCCTTCATTACGCTGCCCAAATCGCGGTTATCCAACCTGGCGGTAACCACACCGATGGTTTGCAGGTTTTCGCGTTCTACCTCCGCATTACCTGCTTTCAGCTCTACCTGGGCCATTTGCTGTATAGGTACAGCTGTAGCATCGGGCAGAAAAATCTTCATTCTATTGATATCGGCCACTGCAAAAGTGCGGCTGCCCGGATATACCATGCGGATGGGCGAAAGCTGTTGTTTATCGTACAGATCACCGATTAAACTACCCTGCATAGCGGTTTGCAATTGCGATTGGAACGAAGCCGGGCTTACTCCATACTGTGCCAGCAAAGCAAAATTTGGCCTTACGTTAACGGTTGGTCCCGAGAGTACAATACCATCAAAAACATCGGCCGTGCCCGCAACATGCGAAACAATGCCCGCAACCTTTTTCGATAAAACCTGTAATTTCTCCTGGTCGTTACCAAAAATCTTCACTTCAATCGGTTGGGTAGAGCTCATTAAATCGCCAAGCATATCGCCTATTACCTGCCCAAAATCTACCTTTAATGCAGGCTGCGTATGTTCGATATGTGTACGGATATCAGAAATTACCTCATCGGTACTTTTGCTTCGGTTGGGCTTTAACTGTATCAGGTAATCGCCGGTATTAGGTTCGGTAATAAAAAAGCCCATCTGTGTACCCGTTCTGCGCGAGTATGCCTGTACATCGGGGATTTTTACAATTTCCTTTTCTACTTCTTTCAGCATCCTGTCGGTTTCTTCTAAAGAGGTGCCCGGCGGCGAAGCATAATCGAGTACAATACTCCCCTCGTCCATTTCGGGCAAAAAGCCGGTTTCCAAACGTGGAAAAACGAGTACAATGGAGGTAATCAATACCAGAAGGAATACAATAGAAATATAGGGCCGTTGTATAAAATAGCGTACCCAGTTCTGCGGTTTTACCTCGTGTACTGCTGTTTTTTTACCCGATGCGGCATGGCTGCCGCCTTTGCGGGTAAGCAAAAGGTAAATTACGGGCAAACCGATCCAGGTAACAAAAAACGAACATACCAGCGTAATGATCATGGTATTGGTCATTACCTGAAAATAAGAACCCGCAACCCCGGTCATCAATACAAAAGGCACAAATATAACGATGGTACTGATGGATGAGCCCAACATGGCCGGGAACAGATAACCTACGGCCTTGCTTAACAGCCGCATGGTAATTTCTTCCGGGTGTTCCTCATGCGTTCGGTGTATCTGCTCTACCACTACAATGGCATCGTCTATAATTAAACCAATGGCCGCTGCAATGGCACCCAGCGTCATGATATTGAGCGAATAACCGATAAAATAAAGTACAATTACCGTTAAACAAAGGGTAACCGGGATGGTAATTAATATGGTGGCACTCGCCTTTACCGAACGGAGGAATATAATGGCCACCACAATGGCCAGGGCCAAACCGATCAATAAACTATCGCGCACACTTTTTACCGATTCGTTTACAAAATCAGCCTGTACATAATAAGGCTTAATACTTACGCCGGCTGGCAAAATGCGTTTTAACTGTTGTACTTTGGCGTACATCTCGTTAGAAAGATCGACCAGGTTGGCGTTGGGCTGTTTAATTACCGCAATCAGGATCCCATCTTTACCATTAGCGTTAATGCGGGTATACTCCACACTTTGCTGGATGTTTACTTTGGCAATATCCTGCACCCTGATCATCCGGTTGCCTTTTCTGCTCAATACCAGATTTTCCAGATCACTTTTATTTTTTACCGTGGCATCAGTTACCGATAGGTACAGGTAATTATGATCGGCCAGGTAACCATTAGATTTGATAAAATTGGTTTGGCTAAGGGCGTTGCTGATCTGATCGGGTGAGATACCCAGTGTCTGCATTTTCTGTGCATCGAGCTCCAGCCAGTACTCTTTGCTTTTACCGCCGATAACTCGGATTTCGGAAACGCCATCAACCTGCGAAAGAAAGGGTTTTACGGTATAAGTGGCAATTTTTTTCAGCTCGGCGGGCGAGTAATTATGGCTTTCTAAACTGTAACCGCTTACCGGAAGGATAGACGGATTCATCTTCTCTACCGAAATATTAACCCCTGCCGGCAATGAGGCACTAATTTTGGCAATCTGCGATTCGATGCGCTGCTGACTGAGATCGATATCGGCGCCGGGATTCATAAATGCAGAAAGTTCGCAACTGCCCCTGCTAGTTGTACTGCGCACCAATTGAAGATCGGGCACTTGTTTTACGGCATTTTCTAAAGGACGTGTTACTGTAACCACCATTTTATCAACCGGCTGCAGCTCGGCATCGGCAATAATTTTGATTTTCGGGAAAGTAATTTCAGGAAAAAGCCCGGTTTTGAGCTGTGTAAAGGCATATACCCCACCCACTATAATAATGAGCAGAACAGCCAGGATAGGGTTTTTATGGGAAATGAAAAACTTGTTCATGGCTATTTTTGGATTTTAACTTTGGCCGTATCGGCTATGCCATAATTCCCGCTGGTAACAATCCGGTCGGTTTTTGCAAATTTTGGCTCCAAAACTTCGATACTGTTATGGTTCTCGATACCTTTTTTTACGTTTACCTTTACGGCTGTAGAATCGTTGATGAGTTTCATTACCCAAAACTGATCTTCGGTTTCGTTAGCCAGTACGGCCGATTTTGGCAACACCTGTGCCTGGCTATGTTTTATTTTGGTTAACCGCACCTTGGCAATCAGACCTTCGGGAATATCTTTACCGGCGGCAACTTTAAGAATGTAACGCTGCGTTTGTGCGGCAGAGTCAACAGATGGCATGGTACCAGAAACCGATCCGGCAATTTTTGTCCCATCAGGCAACAGGATATCCAATGTACGGTTCTGGTTAATGAGCTGATTATATTCGTAAGGCAGATCGAGCAGAAAAACAAGGCTATTGCGGTTGCTTATGGTGGCCAAAGCTTCACCATCCTGCACATAATCTCCCTTTTGATGGTTTACCTGTACAATAGTGCCCGCCTGATCGGCCCTGATGTTCGAAATCCCTGAAAATTTAAAACCTGCATCGAGTTTGTTTACGCTGTTACCGATCGATTTTGCTTCTTTAGTAATCAAACTGAACAAAAGTTGATGACTCCCTACCTGTTTGCCTATAACGGCCTGTGCACTTTCTACATAACCATTGATGTTGGCCTTTACAAAACTCTTTTCAAGATAAGCCGAGACTGCCGAAAGCTCTACCGTTTCTGCTAATGAGCTATCGCTTACCGTTGTAATCTGAACAGGCGTAACGGGCGAAGGTTCATCTACGGCATCGGCCGGTGCAGAAGGATTACATCCCGAAAAAACAAACATTGCGGCTATACCTGCACACATTAATTTTAGATCGCTATTCATGGTTATCGGTTCCAGTAATTAAATTGATTGATCAGTTTTAAACGGTTAATATTGGTTTGACGGAGCAAGTTCTGTGCTGCCATATAGTTATTGATGGCGATTACGAAATCGGCTACCCTTAAATCGCCGGTATGCATCAGTTTGCTATCTACTTCGATTAAACCTTTGCTAAAGCGGATCTGCTCGTTTATTTTAGGGAATAACGCATCGGTCTGGTTAATCTGCTGGCGGATGAGGTTTAACTGTTGTTGCTGTTGCCGGATAAAAAAATCACGGTAATTGGATACGGTTTTGGAAGCCAGGTTAAGTTTATTATACTGCATTTTTTTCTGGTGACCATCATAAATGGGTACCGAAAAAGTAAAACCTACACTTGTACCAAAGTTTTTATAGGACTGCAAAATAAAGGAAGAATTATAGCCTCCGTTTGCATATACCCCTAATTTTGGTTTATAATTAAAATCGATGGCGTTTTTTTGATTGATGTTTTTTAAACTGTCTATTTCGAATCGTTTTGTAAAAAAACGCTGGGCCGTTGTGCTGAAATCCGTCTGTAATTTTGGATCGGCGAGTTTAACCGTTGTGGTATCGGCAATGCCGGCCAGGTAATTTAAAGTGGCATAATCGTTTTTAAACTGTAATTCGGCCTGTTTTACCACCAGTTGCTGTTGCTGCAAGGTAACCAGAAAGGTTAAATACTCTGATTGTTTATAGATATTGCTCCGCGTTAATTTTTTAAGCAGGGTTTCTTCTTCCTGGAGTAGTTTAACAACCCCGTAGTTAAAATCAACCTGCTCCTGACTGGAAAAAGCCAAAATATACTGATCAACAATGGCTCTTTGTAAGTCGAAACGTGATAATTGTCCGGCATATTTAATAGAATCACTTTGGATTTTAATACCTTCCAACTGGTTATTGATCTGTTTTTTGTTCAGCAGATCGTAGTTTACATTAAGCAAGGCTTCCAAGGCCTGTCCGTTGGTAAGCACTTCATCAAAACCATAACCGCGGATAACGGGCGCATACATTCCGGCAGAAGTGGCCGTAACCTGTGGTTTTGCGGTAGCGCGGACAATTAAACTATCGATACCTGCGGAACGTTGCTGGTTCTGAAAATCTTTAAGCGCCGGATTGTTAAATTCAGCTTCTTTTAAATAATAATCGAGATTTTTTACCGGTTGCTGCGCCATTGCCCCAATAGATGAAAAGGCAAGCAGGTAAAAAATCAGGTATTTTAACTTTAGGTCCATTTTATTTTTTATTGCACTACAGGTGTTTTTCGTTTTTATTCACCATTAAGGAGTTAAGAAAAATAAGCTACTTTCTTAATGTCCTTAATTTCTTAATGGTAGTATTGTTTAGTTATTTTTTAACCATTAAGGGGTTAAGAAAAATTAAGTTTTATATCCTCACTTCCTTAATGTCCTTAATTTCTTAATGGTAATAGTGTCTAGTTATTTTTCAACCATTAAGGAGTTAAGAAAAGTTAAGTTCCATTTTACTGCTTTCTTAATGTCCTTAATTTCTTAATAGCCAGGAACTACACATAAACTAATTTTGTTTTATTAGCCAAATTACGGATCAATTATGAAGAAAATCTGTAGCGGCTTTATTTGGATGGTATTTATAACCTTTGCACAGGTAGATAAAAAATTTACGTACTGCTTTACCTTTTTCGTTAATAATAACAGGTTTTAACTGTGTAACTGAATCGAAATAAGGGAGAACAGCAACAGGGCGAACAGCGCTTAGTTGATTATCATTAAAGCCAGGATCAGAATTTATATAAATTGCATCCATACCATTGAGTGTGATCAGTTTAGTACCAATATAATCAAACTGTAGCGCATTTTGTCCGATTACATTTTGCCCGTAAATAAAATAACTACTGTACAGATTAAGTTCGGCAGCGGTTTTATAGTTATCAGCCGAAAACACAAAGTCGGCATGTTGTTCATTTTTTATCTGCGTAATTTTTTGGTGTAATTTTTCCCATCCTACCCAGGTATCATCTGATTTGATGGGAACAGGATAAAACAACAGTTCGATAAGCAGCCCGAAGTGGATAATAAATGAGGTAATGATTTGTATGCTTAACCATTTTTTATTGATATAAGATGCGGCAAGCATAACTCCTGTAATATATGCAGGCATCATCCAATTGATCTTGATCCAGTAAATGGGTGATAACAACAGAAAAGCAACAAAAATCGGCAGGAAAAAGCAAAGCAGGAACAGGTTAGTTACAGGTACTGTACGTAACGAACGTACATAAGTTTTAACGGCCTTATAAAGCATTACCACAACGGCAATAAAAAGTACGGGGATCAGCAGCAAAAGCTGGTGCCCTAAAAGGCCTAACACAAATTTCGGTTTTAGCTCGAGTGCAGCAGCAGCATGCATTCGCTGCGATCCCTGAAAGGCAAACGAGGCAAAGTGGTTTCTTACATTCCAGATAATTACCGGCGAAGCAATCAAAACCATTATAACAAGACTTAACCAGGGCCATACCGTTAATAAAAGTTTCCTTTTGGGTTGATTGAGTAACAAGAACAAAAGTGTTCCCAAAGGCAGGAAAACCGCTGTATATTTACTGTCGAAAGCCAATCCCATTAAAACTCCAGCCAGTAGCCACCAAGCTTTTTTTTCTTCGAACAGGGCTTTATAGAGTGCAAACAGCGAAAGTGTCCAGAAAAAAAGTAAAGGTGTATCGGGCGTAGAAACCAACGACAGGATGCTTACCATAAGTGTACTCAAAAAAAGTACAATAATCTTCTGCGATTGATTTTGGTTAAAGAATTTTAACGCAAGCCGATAAACCGCTACGGAAGTTAATGCTGTCAAAACTGAATCGGCCAGTTTAATGGCAAATACATTTTTCCCTAAAACCCATGTAAATAATTTAAGCAGGTAAGCAATGGCAGGTGGATGATCAAAATAAGATAAATCGGGATGTTGCGCATAAAAAAAGTAATAAGCATCCTGTGGCATAGGTCCCATTAAGCCTATGGCAATTAATCTGATCAGCAATATGCCAACAAACAGGAAAAATGGTATTTTATTGAGTGTAAAAACTGTACTTTTTTCTCTTAAATCCATGTTATTAAGGGAGATATAACCAAAACTATCTTTGGATTCTGTAGAAATGCTGAAGAAATGGCTATTGTAAGTGAAGCGTTACAAAACTTCTATTCCTAGCTCAAAACCTGCCCGAAAGCATTAAACCTGTACTTCCTGGTTGGTGAAAAGGCATAAAGGTAAAATTGCCTTCTTTTTTTGCAGTGAAAAGACTTTTAATATAGGGATATACCAGATAGGATATTTTGGTTGAGGCAATCCCAAAACCTGCACCTGCCACCACATCGCTAAACCAGTGTTTGTTGTTGTACATGCGCAGCGTGCCGGTAGCAGTAGCTACAAAATAACCTGCATAACCGATCCAAGGGTTAACATCTTTATATTCCTGGTGCAAAAATTCGGCAGCCATAAAAGCAGAAGCAGTATGGCCTGACGGAAAAGAATTTTCTCCATTTCCGTTCGGTCGCATCCTGCCAACGCCCTGCTTTACAAAATGTGTTGAAACACCCATAATTGCAGCCGATGTTGCATATAACATAGATGCATCGAACAGGTTGTGCCTGCCTTTTACACCCGATAAATTAAGTGCATATACAGCAGCTGCCGGTGCGAACTGGAGATAATCATCAACATGGGCTGCAAATAATGGATGGTCTTCCTGTAACTCCGCCCTGGTACTTACATCGAGCTGTTTTAATGCGCCATGATCATAAACTGCTGCAAAACCATAGCCTGCCAATACCACTGGTGCAATAAAAGCAACCGCCTTAAATTTCTGTTTAGGCATCGGATTGCCCGAATACCATCTTCCCAGCGAATCTGATGATATGTTTTGAACAGAATCTACCCTTTGGGCAGCGCATGAAAAACTGAATGCAACGAAAAGTACGGTGCAGTGGAAGAAATTACGCATAATTAGGGTTTTACCGGGTTTCCGTTAGCATCAAACAATAGATCTTTGCCTTTTACCTCTGCTTCGTAATAAATGGTTCCATCGGCTTTGGTAATTTTGGCAGCCTCAGCAATTTTAGCACCTTTTAATTTACCCAGTACCGCAGCTGGTAATTCGGTAGATTTAATCTCCGTTTCGGTTTCTAAAAGCATACCTTTTGCCGAGTAAACTTCCGAAGTTTCTTTGCCGTTCAATGTAAAACCAGCTTCGTAATCCTGCTTTTCCATTTCCCATTTAACTTTGGTTCCGGCATGATTTTTAGCGAATGCAGCAATAACGGGAGCAGGTACTTTAGCTTCGTTAAGTTTCTGTGCGTGCGCAGCGGTAGCCATACCACCCACAAGCAATAAAATTCCAAAAATTGTTTTCATAGTTTTTAAATTTTAAATCAAAACTATAAGCCAATTATGGAGAAATTCTGTAGTTATGAGGGTTTTAGGGAAAATTCTGAGCAAATCGTATTAAATCTGCGAAAGAAAATGAGGCGGTAGGGTTTCCCGCTGATTACGGGGATTTTCGCAGAAGGAACTTACTTTGACAATCATTTAGAAATATGCCCGTAAGATTGTCAAAGTTTATATTAATTGACTAAATAAATAAAATCGTCATTTCGACCGAAACGCAGTGGAGTGGAGAAATCTATCTCGAGACAGATTTCTCGCCTGCGTTGCACTCAGCTCGCAATAACAAATTATAAGATCTGCGTGCATCATCTTAAATCTGCAGGAGAAAATAAGGCGTTAAGGTCCCCTCTGATTACGCGGATTTTCGCAGAAGGAACTTACTTTGACAATCATTTAGCAATATGCCTGTAAGATTGTCAAAGTTTAGGTTAAATAACCACTTCAATTCGCAATGACGAATTACGGAATTTGCGTGTATCTTTTAAATCTGTGGGAGAGAATGAGGCGTTAAGGTCCCCTCTGATTACGCGGATTTCCGCAGAAGGAACTTACTTTGACAATCATTTAGCAATATGCCTGTAAGATTGTCAAATTTTAGGTTAAATAACCACTTCAATTCGCAATGACGAATTATGGAATCTGCGTGCATCATCTTAAATCTGCGGGAGAAAATAAGGCGTTAAGTTTCCCGCTGATTACACGGATTTTCGCAGAAGGAACTTACTTTGACAATCACCTAGCAATATGCCTATATGATTGTCAAAGTTTATATTAATTCAGGATGACAATCAACCTTCAAAATAAACAGCAAAAACATGTTCTCCATTTATTTCCCGGTACTCAATTCTGAAACCATAAAGATTACAAATTTGCTTGGTGATGGCCAAACCCAGGCCCATTCCCTCTGATTCTACAGATTTTGAGAAACGATCAAAGATTTTGGTCTGCAGGTTAGCTATTTTACCAGAATTGGAAACAGTTAAAGCGTCTTTATTCAACGTTATATTGATATGCCCACCAGCTACATTATGCCTTACGGCATTGCTAAAAAGATTGTTCAGGAGAATATCCGCCAGGTAGCGGCTCATTTTAATTTCAACCGGCACGAGTTTTTCATTAAGCACCAATCCATCTTTTCCCAATAGTTCCTGGAATTGACGGCCTTTTGCTTCCACCATTTCTTTCAGTTCGATGGTCTGCAGATCGGAAATCAGGTTATTTTCGATTTTTGCCAGCAGTAATAAAGATTGGTGCAATCTGGATAGTCTACCCGTAGCATGATAAATATCTTCCAATAAGGCACCCTGTTGTGCGGTAAAAGATTCGGTCTGTAGTAAAGAATCCAATTTGGAGTTGATCACGGCCAAAGGCGTCATCATTTCGTGCGAAGCATTATCGGTAAAACTTTTCAGTTCCTTATAATCCTGACGCACCCTTTCGGCCATGGCATTTACGGATTTGTTGAGCTCGTTAAACTCGTCTATTTTGGTTGGCTCGTGTTCAATATTATCCATCCGGGTTACCTCAAAAGCTTTCATCCGGTTTAAAATGGAATAAAAAGGCCGCCAAAGCCTGTTCAGTACAAACCTGTTGATCAATAACAGCGATAAAAGCAGTACCAGGGTAATGCCAACGGTAATGAGTAATATAATCCTCACCAAATCTTCTGATTCTACCCTCGATTTGGTTATGGTTACCTCAACGGCCTTACCATTTACATGTACAACGGTAATTAAACTCCGCCCGGGTTCGTTCTCCTGTTCTTTAGGGTTATAATAAGTGGTGTATAAAAATTCGCGTTCGGGGCTAATGCCTTTGATATTCTTATAAGCAATCTGCTGATCGAGGTAACTGGCAGGCAGCGGAAGTTTATGAAAAGTGCTTACATACTGGTTAATTTCGTTCTCTTCTACAGCTAAATCGCGGTCTAATTTTTCGGTTAAAATAAAATGGATTACCACATAATAAATAACTCCTGTAATGATAAGTACCACAATGGAAGTTAAGATATTTACGCGGTTATAACGGTTGGAGAGTTTCATATATCGCCAAATTTATATCCGATTCCGTAAACCGAGCGCAGGTAATCAGCTGCTCCGGCCTCCAGTATTTTTTTACGGAGATTTTTAACATGGGTATAAATAAAATCGAAATCATCCGAAAGGTCCATTTCATCGCCCCAAAGGTGCTCTGCCATCGCATTTTTGGTTACCACTTTATTCCGGTTGGAAAGGAAATATACCAGCAGATCGAATTCTTTTTTGGTAAGGTTAACCGGATTGCCTTTAACGCTAACTTTCATTGCCGAAACATCGACTGTTATTTCATTAAAAACAATCACATTGTCGCCATCAAAATTTTTCCTACGGATAATGGCACTTACGCGGGCCTTAAGTTCGGATAAGTGAAAAGGTTTTACCAGATAATCGTCGGCACCAAGATCCAGACCGGCAAGTTTATCATCCAAAGAGTGTCTGGCCGAAATAATCAGCACACCATCCCTTTTTTTCAGTTGTTTAAGCTTAGTCAATAATTCAAGTCCTTCGCCGCCTGGCAGTCCAAGATCCAGGAGAATACAATCGTAATTATAAAGTGATATCTTTTCGTTGGCAGAGGCAAAATCAGAAGCATGCTCACAGATGTTACCTTCACCGGTAAAATAGGCAAGGATACTTTCCAATAAAGCCTGTTCATCCTCAATAACTAAAATTTTCATGGTAATAAAATATGTTTCTCAATGCGCATCAATAAAAACCGGAATCTGAATATACAGTTTTAAGCCGGTTAGGTAAAACGCTGCACCAGTTTTTCGATGTTCAGGTTCTTTTTCTTTTGCAGGATTTTTTTACCATAACCGGTAAAATATTGGTGGCCGGTAAGCATATCTAAATTAATAGCGTCCCACTCTCTATTATTATATACTAAATGCAGGCTTTCTTCCCACTCTCTTTTTAATCTATCGGCGAAAGCTGTATAATTTTGGAGGGAAAAATGATAAAAGTCGGCATCGCAGATAATCTCCTCTAAACTATTTTTTGGTAACTGTGGGTATTTTGTTGCTAATATCAAACTTGTTACCGTTTCAATATGGAGCGGATCCAATTCGTTTTCGAGCAAAAATGTTCTGGCAATCTGCGTACTGGCCAACTCGTGCCCGATGTATTGTTTGGTATAGCCCACATCATGTAAAAAAGCGGCCAAAGTGAGCAGAAATAAATCATTTTCGGCAATATTACTTTGCTTACCAATGAGTTTAACGCCCTCAACCACCAATAAAGTATGCTCAAAATTATGGAAGTACATATTTTGGGGCAGCTCTTTTTCTAAAAGTTCTTTAACGAAAGTTTCGGCTTTTATCAGCAAAATATTATGCTCTTTTTCCATTTACCTATCTCCAATAAACATACAATAGTAGCAGTTAATTCTGAAGAAATACTGTAGAGTGTATGTCTTAAAAAAGAATAAATTATATAGTATCCATAAATATTATCGCATATTAACCTTTACATTGATTTTTCGAATATTGTTAATAATATATTTTCTCTTTCGCTCCTATGCCGCTAGGCATGGTAGTTTTTCACGGTTATTGTTGTTTTTAATTGTGTTCAAGAATGCTTCGCATTTTGGAGCGCCAAAGTACCCAAAGCGCTTCGTCAATCCAGCTATGTGCTTCCCACAAGCCCTTTCATATCAAAAAAACAGCGGCACTTTGTTTAATCAGTTTTAAATATATTTTCTTTTGTCTGATTGAGCCCTTCGGGGTTTGTGCAGAAAAGATGCTAGAATGATCAGAGGTTTGGCAAGGTCTGCACAAAACCACTGCGTTTAGGTTTGGAAGTGGCAATTGTTCTGTTTTGCAACTGTTTTTTTGATCCCCGCACTTGGGATTGACTGGCGTTCTTCGGTAAAACCTATTTGTGCTTCAAAGCAAGCCTACATAATGCCAAAAAACATAATATTAATCAAACCTCATAGCGTTCAGATTCTCTTCAGAATTGCTTTCTAATTTGCCGGCGGAAAACTTACAATTATGAAAAACTACAAACGGATATTAAAGCTATTCTGCTTTTCTATATTCCTGTTGGCGGATGATATCTGCGCACAGGAAAAACCCATTACGGTATCAGGACAGATTAAAGAAGCGAAAAACAAAACTACGCTACCCTATACCAACATTGTTTTTAAAAAACCAAACGATGAGAAATTTCTTTTGGGTACAATCAGTGATGACCAGGGGCGCTTTTCGATCAAAGACCTCCAACCTGGCAATTACCAAATGCAAATCAGTATGATGGGTTATCAAACTTTAAAAAAAGACATTAACATTGGTACATTGAGCCCATTTCTAGATCTCGGTATTTTCGAACTGCCCGAAGATGCCAAAACCCTGCAAACGGTTAATGTTCAGGGCACTCAGAATGAAGGGTTAAGCAACAAACTGGATAAAAAAACTTACGATCTTTCCAAAAATACCAGTCAGTTAGGTGGATCGGTGTTACAGGCCATGCAGAACCTTCCGGGTATTACCATCCAGGATGGAAAGGTACAGTTAAGGGGAAATGATAAAATTGCCGTACTGATTGATGGCAAACAAAATGCCATTACAGGCTTTGGCAGTCAGACCGGGCTCGATAATATCCCTGCTTCGGCCATCGAACGTATCGAGATTATCAATAACCCTTCCTCAAAATACGATGCCAATGGTAATGCAGGCATCATTAACATCATTTATAAGAAAAACAAACAGGAGGGTTTTAATGGTAAACTGGGCATGAGTACGGGTTTGGGTGCTTTATGGTTACGCAGGGAAAATCTGCCCGGAATCAGTGCACAATACCAGGCCACACCAAAATTTAATCCTTCGTTATCGTTAAATTACCGGAAAAACAAATTCAATACCTTTTTACAGGCCGATTATCTGTACACCCAAACGTTAAATAAAAACGAATTTTCGCAAAGGTTTTACGATGATGGTACTATTCTTAACCAACAGGTAAAACGCAACCGTACCACCACATTCAGCACGGTAAAAAGCGGTTTCGATTTCAATCCGAATGAACACAATAGCTTCACTTTTTCGGGCTTTTTTAACCGCGAAAAAATCGGCGATCTCGGTGATATTCCCTATTTCAACAGCGATTTTTCGGTACGGAACCGTTTATGGCAATTTGTGGAGGATGAAGTAAAATATACAGCAACGGGTTCTGCAGTTTATCAGCACAAATTTGCACAGCCAGGACATACTTTAAACGCAGGCTTTAATTATACATGGCACAGGGAAGACGAAAAATATTTCTTCACCAATATTATGCCCGCCTTTACGGGAATGGATGCCTTTAAACTACTATCGGATGAACATGTTTCGGATTTTAACTTAGATTATGTACGTCCGTTAAAACACGGACGGATTGAAGCGGGGGTTAAATACCGTTACCGTTTTATCCCTACCGATATGCAATTTTATCCGGGCTTAAATTCTCCAATCGACGTTAATGCTGGTGGTTGGGCCGATTACAGTGAAAATATCCCGGCCGTATATGGCAATTATGTTTACGAGAACAACAAAATCGAACTGGAGGCTGGTTTGAGGATGGAATATGTGAAAGTAGATTATAAGGTAAATCCGAACCACAACACCTATAAAAGTGATGGTTACGAATATTTCAGGCCCTTTCCCAACCTGCGTTTCGCTTATAAGATTAACGAAAAGAATAAAATCAGCGCTTTTTATAACCAACGGGTAGATCGGCCGAACGAAGTAGACATCAGGATATTCCCCAAATACGATGAGCCAGAGCTGTTAAAAGTGGGTAACCCTACCCTGCGTCCACAGTTTACCCATGCCATCGAACTCGGCTATAAAAACAATTGGGATAAGGGCTATTTCTATGCTTCGGCCTTCCATAAAATCGTAAACGGTACCATTACACGTATTGCAACCGTTGTTCCCGGCAATACCATTATTTATAACATTTTCCAAAATGCCGGGAGAAGCTTTAATTCAGGAGGAGAGTTACTTTTACAACAGGAACTTGCGCCATGGTTTTCGTTTAATCTGAGTACAACGATTTACCAGAACAAGATCAATGCTTTTACCATTACCAATCAATATCCGGTACCAACGGTATACAGCATGCCTGAGCAATCGATCGTATCGGGCAATGCGAAATTTAACGGACAGTTTAAGCTACCCGGAAAAACAGACATCCAGCTATCGATGGTTTACCTTGCCCCCGACATTATCCCTCAGGGAAAAATCGGTGCAAGATTTTCAACCGATCTGGGTATTAAAAAACAGATCCAGCAAGGAAAAGGGGAAATTTTTCTGAATGGGAATGATATTTTAAATACGTTAAAAATCAAAAAAGAAATCAATGGAAATGGTTTCAGGTTAAGCAGTACCGATTATTATGAAACGCAGGTTTTTAGGTTAGGTTATAGTTATAAATTTTAGATATTGGGTTTAAAGGGGTAAAAAGGGCATTTTTAATGCAACTTCAGAATTGCTACAGAATTGAACTGTACATTGAATACTGAAGTTTAACTAACTTTTTACCCCTAACCAAACAACATGAAAAAACTTTACACCATTACTTTAGCGGCGCTTTCTGTGCTGTTATTAACCAATTGTACTAAAAAGGATGTAGTGGCCGACACCAAATTGAGTTACAGTTTTAGCGCAGGCAATTTAAATGCCTCGTTGAGCACCAATGCCAGTGCAAGTGGGGCTGTGGTAGCTGCCGGTACAAATGGAAGCATTAACTGGACAACTGCCAGTGTTAACATTGCCAAAGTAGAATTCAGTGCTACAAAGGCGAGTACACCGATATCGTTAGAATCTAAAAATTTTTTCCTGGTTAATGCCTTAAAACCTGATTCTTTATCTGGTACAGTTTCTCTGGCATCGGGCGTTTACGAACATAATGAGTTTAACCTTAGCCTAAGCAGTTCGGTTAGCAACCCACCTTTGTTGTTAACCGGAACGTATATTGAAGCATCGGGCACCAAAATTCCGGTTAGGTTTGAAATGAACCAGGCCCAGGTAATTAAACTGGAAGCTGCCAGGGTTGAAGTTACCTCGGGTACATACCTGGCCAAGGTAAATATAATGTTAAATGCATTGGTAATTGGATTAACAGCAAGTGATTTCGGACAAACCACACGCACAGGCACCAATAATATGATCATTATTTCCAACACGATAAACAAAACATTGTACGATAAATTGGTGGCCCGATTTGCTTCAACATTAAGTGTTAATTTTTCAAAACAATAATCCGTTAACAAATGATTTATTAATAAATTGTTAAGTCGGTTACTTATCAATATCTTTAAACGCTAACCAAACCTTCAGGATTCCTTCAGAATTGGAACTTACCTTCGCCCTTTGCTTGCATAAAAGTATGGCGGGTAAGATCAATTTTTCGGATCCAATCATTAAAATGAGTATTAAAGAAAACACACTTAAATTATTAAATAACAGGTTTGGTCCTGTTTTCCTTGTTACCGCTTTATTGTGCGGCATATCGTTGCTTACCAGACTTTCCTTATTGCTTTATAGCGCCTCATCTGTTGATTGGTCGGTACTTAACCTGCTTAAAGTTTTTATTATTGGCCTATTTTACGACCTTGCTGCTGCATCGTTTGCGGTAATTCCGATTGTAATTTATTTATGGTTAATGCCTTCGAAATGGTACGACCGTAAATTCAACAGAATATTGTTGTTTATCTATTTTTTCTTTGTTGTTTTCACACTTATTTTCAACGCCATTTCCGAATGGTTCTTTTGGGAAGAGTTTTCTGTACGTTATAATTTTATAGCGGTCGATTACCTTGTTTATACCACAGAAGTAATCGGAAATATCCGCCAATCATACCCTATCAACAGCATTATGCTTGTTTTAGTGATTGTAACGGCCATAGTTGTTTATTTTCTAAGGAATTACATCACACCATCAACCACCAATAAAAGTACTTTCGGCAAAAGGACAAAAGTTGCATTAGTTCTTCTATGTCTGCCGGTATTTACCTATTTCTGCGTAAGCCATAAATTGAAATACCTGAGTAAAAACCAGTATGTTAACGAACTTTCGGGCAATGGCATGTACGATTTTGGTTTTGCTTTTTGGAACAACCAGCTCGATTATAATACTTTTTATAAAACACTGCCGATTAAAAATGCCGAATCGATCCTTAATGGCTTATTACAACAGGATTCGACTGCGAAAAACGGAACATTTAAAAATACTTCGAGAAACATCAATAATGTAGGCACTGAAAACAAGATGAATGTGGTGCTGATCAGTGTAGAAAGCTTAAGCGCTGAATTTTTGGGCACCTTCGGCAATACGCAGCACATTACGCCGCAGCTCGATTCTTTAGCGAAAGAAGGCTTGCTTTTCAGCAATTTATATGCCTCAGGCACGCGTACGGTACGTGGTTTGGAGGCCCTTTCGCTCTGCATCCCCCCTACGCCCGGCCAATCGATTGTGAAACGTCCGGATAACCATAATCTATTTACATTAGGTAGTATATTCCGCACCAAAGGTTACAACAGCAGGTTTATTTATGGTGGTTATGGTTATTTTGATAACATGAATGAGTTTTTCTCCAACAATGGTTACCAGGTAACGGATAGAAGCGCATTGCAGGATTCGGAAATCCACTATTCTAATATCTGGGGTGTTGCCGATGAAGACCTGTTTACCCTATCGTTACGTGAGCTGGATAAGGACTACAAAAACAACAAGCCTTTTTTCGCACAGATTATGACGGTTTCGAACCACCGTCCTTACACCTATCCTGATGGAAGGATCGATATTCCTTCGCATACGGGCAGAGAAGGCGCAGTTAAATATACCGATTACGCAATCGGAAAATTTATCCGCGAAGCCAAACAGAAACCATGGTTTTCGAATACTTTGTTCGTCATTGTGGCCGATCATTGTGCCTCAAGTGCAGGTAAAGTAGAACTTCCGGTAGATAAATACCATATTCCGATGATTTTTTATAGTCCGGGACACATCACACCGGGTAAATTCGAAAAATTAACTGCTCAGATCGATATCGGACCAACTATTTTAGGTTACCTTAATTTCAGTTACGACAGCAAATTCTTTGGCCAGGATGTGTTTAAAATGAAAAATACTGATGAAAGGGCCTTTATCAGCACATACCAAAGTTTAGGTTACATCAAAAACAATAAATTGATCATTCTCGATCCGAATAAAAAAGTGGCTACTTATAAGCCAGATTTTGCAACCGGAAGTGCCGTAACTATACCCGCAGATCAAAAATTAATTAACGAAGCGATAACGAATTATCAAATGGCCTCGTATTTATACCAAAATGGTTTGTATGGTTTTGAATTTAAAAAGAAATAATGGGCATTAACATTGGTATGCTGATCTGGAAAGAGATGAAAATAAAATCCATCAGCAGAGAAGAACTGGCATCTGCAATTGGTATTACTAAACACCGCGTAGGCACTTTACTTAAATCGGCATCAATAGATACCGACATCTTAAAACGGATTTCGATAAAGCTCGGCGTTAATTTTTTTGAGTATTACCGTAAGGATGAAGATCTGAGCCGATTTGAAATCGATCTGGTGGTACAGAACCATCAGGAACTTAACCAGCTAAAAGAGTTGATCAAAGAAAAAAACAGGTTACTCGAACTTTGTGATGAAACCATAAAAAGTCAGAAGAAAATTATTCTTTCGTTAGAAAATTTACGTAAATCATAAAAATCAGTAATTATTTGCTTAATTCTAACTGATAATTCCATTCTTTCAACATTTCGGGATGTTTTAACAGGTCTTCTTCATTCAAATCGGTTTCCAGTTCGCTTAATTTAAAATCAAGGGTATCTGTTATTACACTACTGATGTTTAATAAATGATCTATTTCAGGATCGATCAGATATTCCAGCAGTTCGAACACCGCACAAGCGGCATTTAAGGCATAAGTACCTACTGGATCGGTAAATTCTTCCGTATCCGGTATAACTTCTTCCAACCCGGCTAAAAGCTGATTTACCTTTTCTTCATCAACAACATCAGCAACAGAATCCTTAACGTACTGGATTGATTTTTTTAATATTTCAGGATCTCCCCAATTAAATTCATGGTGAAATTCAATATAATCAGGCAAAAGCCTTTCGCAAATATCTAATCCAAAACTGATCAGTCGATGTTTAGGTAAAAAGGTTAATTGCTTGCTTAAGCGCTCGTAAAACTGCGTAGAATCCATTTATTGTAATTGTTCGAAAATCACTTGGCCATTAAATAACTCATATAATTAAGAAATACGCTTAATCTCTAAATGCATAAATGTGCCAGGCCGCAAAGATAGACGTATTTTTTACCGGAACAATTTTATTCCCCCTAATGGTTCTCGTGTTTTATACAATTGCTACATTTGTTTGCCTATGCAATTACCTCCACATCATTTACTTCAGGGTTTTGTTAAACATTACTTAATTATAGACCAAAAAATTAGTAATGCGCAATCCTACCGTATGTTTTCTGATGGTAATCCCGGCATTGTTTTTCATTTAAAAGATCCGTTTTTGCAGTTAAACGATGAAAATTCGGCAGCTATTCTACAACCACAAAGTTTTGTTTATGGACAACTGAGCCATCACAATACGATCCTTATTCAAAGCGATTTGAAGATGATAGTTGTGGTTTTAGCGCCTTGTGCATTATTTACCCATTTCGATACTGCAGCGTATGAATTAAATGATGAAACGGCACCTTTGGCTATTTTTTTCGGACAGGAAGCCCGCGATGTTGAAGAACAATTGATTACAACTTTATCAACTGCTGATGCCATTGCCATCATTGAACGGTTTTTAATTAACCGGCTTACTCCATTAAGATACTTAACTACCGATTTTAGTATGGCCATACGTAGCATTTACCAGCACCATGGCTTAATCAGTATCGAAGATTTACTTCAAACACTCCCCATAACCGAAAGACAGCTGGAGCGTAAGTTCCGCGAGTATGTGGGTACCTCGCCAAAAAGATTTGCAGATACCATAAAGTTGCAACACTTTCTTAAATTACTTCAAAAACAGCCGGATAAGGAAAAAATAACCGATTTGATTTATATTTCGGGATATTACGACCATGCCCACCTTAACCGTAATTTTAAAAAAATGACTGGTTTTACACCTTTTCATTATAAACATACGAACCAAATGCTGGCAATAAATCTGATGCGGCTTTAAATCTATCAATTGTCGGTTTTATACAAATTTTTCCTGATGGTGCTGATTAGTTTTGATCAGTTAAAACATCAAAATGGAAAACTTTAAAATAGCCACAGCGCAGTTTGAGAACCGGAATGGCGATAAGGTATATAACCTTTCTATAATTGAACAGCTTTCTAAAAAAGCCTCAAATCAGGGTGCACAGGCAATTGCCTTCCACGAATGTTCGGTAACGGGTTACACTTTTGCGAGGCACCTTAATAAGCCGCAGATGCTCGAACTGGCAGAATTAGTGCCCCATGGCCCCACTATCAGGCGTTTAATCGAAATTGCCAAAGAATATAATATCGCTATCCTTGCCGGGTTATTCGAAAAAGATGAAAACAACAACCTCTTCAAAGCCTATGTTTGTGTTGATGGAAATGGCCTTATTGCCAAACACCGAAAACTGCATCCGTTTATAAATCCACATCTTTTACCGGGCAATGCTTACACGGTATTTGATTTATATGGTTGGAAATGCGGCATTCTAATCTGCTATGATAATAATGTTATCGAAAATGTGAGGGCAACAACCCTGCTGGGGGCACAAATTATTTTTATGCCCCATGTAACCATGTGCACACCATCTACCCGCCCTGGAGCCGGTTTTGTAGATGCTAAACTTTGGAAACACAAAGAGTTGAACAGCGCCATTTTACGTCAGGAATTTGATGGCCCTAAAGGCCGTGAGTGGCTAATGAAGTGGCTTCCTGCCCGCGCTTACGACAATGGAATATATGCTGTTTTTGCCAACCCCATTGGCATGGACGACGATCAGCTTAAAAACGGATGTTCGATGATTATTGATCCTTTTGGGGATGTTGTGGCAGAATGCAGGTCGTTAGGTAGTGAATTTGTAATTGCTGAATTAAGCCCCTCCAAACTTACAGATGCCGGAGGATACCGATATATCCAGGCCAGAAAACCAGATCTTTATAAAAATATCATTGGTAAGCCACATGAAAGTAATCAGCAGGTGGCCTGGCTTAAAAAGAAGGCTATCTGATCGGCTAGGTGAAAAATAAAATCAGACAACATTTTTATATTGTCTGATTTTAATATTTCATTTTATTAAGGCAGAAGGTGCATATCCAAATTCCTTTTTAAAGGCAAAAGAAAAGTGCGAAAGGTCTTCGAAACCCGATTCCATATATACTTCAACAGGTTTCTTATTTTTTTCTACCAGTTTATAATGCGCCAGTTCGAGCCGTTTTTTGGTGAGCCATCTTTGCGGCGAAAGATTAAAAGCTTTTCTAAAATCACGGTTAAAGGTTGATAAGCTGCGTCCGATCAGGTATCCGAATTTCTCCAATGGCATATTGAACATGAAATTTTTCTCCATAAAATCAACAAGATCCATTTTACCGGGTTCCTGAAAATCGGCCAAAACATGGTCTATTCCCTCATCGATAAACCGCAGAATATTGATGGCTTCGTTGATTTTCATTGCAGCAATATGCTCCGGAAAGGCTTCCTGAAGATCGAAATATGGAATTAAAGAGGCTAAACAGCTTTCGAGCAAAGGATGGTGACTAAAACTCAATATTTTCTGCGATACCTGTACCTGTGGCTTTATTGTAATGCTGGCATAAAAATCGCGCAAACGATTGGCCGATAAATGCATCACCACGGTTTTATGTGGCAGGCCATCTTTTGGGTAATTGATAATGGTAGCCAGTTGATTTCTTGGGATTAAAAAAATATCGCCTGCGTTAAAAACATGCTCTTTATCTGCTTCTATAATCTTAGTTTCGCCTGAGATAAACCAGATCAGCATGTGGTTATCAAACACCACTTCCGTTTTAAACAACTTGTCCTCATAACAGGAAAGTTTAATTTCGGGCGTTATATATTTCGTTTGAAATTCCATTTATGGTGAGCTGATCGGTTTAAATTACTTTTCTAAAATACAAATAATCTGTTTTATTAATCGGCATCGAAAGTAATACCCAATAATTGCTCGCTTAAATCCCAAAGACGTTTCGCATTGGTTTCATCAACAGCATATGGCTGCACGCCACGTAAAGTAGAAGGTTCAGAGATCAGGTGTTCGATATTTCCCAAATCCAGTTCGGCCACATCGGCATCTTCGCAGTAAACCCCACCAATACCATTCAATAAAGGGCTTGTGGCACACCAAACGGTGGTGGCCGCACCCTGCGAAAGCTGTTTAAGTTTCTTTTCTACCTCCGGAAAAATATTTCCATCGGCATCGTGTGTGCCCATTTGCTGGTATAGTTCCATTGGGGCTTCCCTACCCAAATCGGTGTGGTTAACAGAACCTGGATGTAATGAATATGCCCTGATACCGGATTTGGCAGCGCGTGCATCCAGTTCAACTGCAAATAGATTATTGGCCGATTTAGATTGTCCGTAACCTACGAGGGTTTGATATTCGTGCTGTTCAAAATTAGGATCTTCAAAATTGAAAGGCGCAATCTGGTGGCCGTATGAAGATACATTTACCACCCTTGCACTTTCCGCTTTTTTAAGTGCAGGCCATAATTTAGCTGTGAGTTGAAAGTGGCCTAAATGATTGGTAGAAAACTGCGATTCGTAACCACGGGCATCCCTGCGTAAAGGCACCCACATAATACCGGCATTGTTGATCAACAGATCGAGCGGACGGCCACTGGCTAAAAACTTTTCTGCAAAGGTATTAATCGAGTCAAAATCCATTAAATCCATGGCTTCAACTTCTACGTTAACCAGTCCGGTTAGGTTCTTTCTTGCTTTTTCAATGTCGCGGGCTGGTACAATCACTGTTGCCCCAGCCTGTACAAAGGTTTTGGTGGTTTCTAAACCGATACCTGCATAACCGCCGGTAATGATAGCTGTTTTTCCTTTTAAGCTAATACCTTTTATTACTTCATCTGTTGTTGAGCTTGCATTAAATCCTGAACCGATTGGTTGTTGTAATGCACCGTTGTAATTATTGCTTTTCATTTTTTATTGTTTTAATACACAACAAAAATAACGGGCTTAACAACAGGCCGCTTTGCTCAAAATGTCAATCTTACTTTGTTTGAAATGTCAGATTTTAGAATAATTGATATCATTTATAATTTGACCATATCAGAAATGTAAGGGCATATAAGCTTATATGAAACTTATATACCTTATATGGTTAACCAATTAACAACTTACTCATATTTCAAAGCCTCAACCGGATTGGCTTTGGCCGCTTTATAAGCCTGGAAACCTACCGTTAAAAAGGCAATAGCTGCTGTTCCTACAATAGAAATTAGAATGATAGAGAACGATATCGTAGTCCTAAATTCAAAACTGGCGAGCCATTTATTCATGAGGTAATAAGCCAATGGTACGCCGATAAATGCGGCCACAAATACCATTTTCAGAAATGAGAACGAAAGTAACTGCATAATGCTGTTTACCGAAGCACCCAATACACGGCGTACACCAAACTCTTTTGTGCGTTGTTCGGCGCTGTAAGCTACTAAACCATAAAGTCCCATGCACGAAATTAATATGGCTATGCCACCAAATAAATTTGATAAAATGCCTAAAATCTTTTCAGCCTGCAGTTTCTTTGCCATCAGATCGTTTACAAAATTAATTTCTACCGGATATTGTGGGTTGATATTTTTGGCAATCGCTGTAATCCGTTCTACATTTTCGCTCAAACTATTATTTGGATTTAATCGCAAATTGATGTTCCCTCCATGGTTTTTACTAAAATTCACTACCATCGGAAGGCCGGAACGGTAAGGGGATTTCCATATAAAATCATTAAAAATGCCGATCACTTTTACTTTATTGCCAAAGAGATCCAAACTTTTTCCCAGAGGATTTTTTAACTGCATCATTTTTACGGCCTTACTGCTTAACAAAATGCCGGCAGTATCAGAAGCAAAATCTTTAGAAAAATCTCTTCCGGCTAAAAGTTGTACTCCACTCGTTTTTACGAAATCGTATTGGGTTTGCAAGCGGTTAAATACAATTTCTTTTCCTTTTTCTTCCATTCCGGGCCATGTAAGTCCATAAAACCAATTGCGTACCTCTGTCATACTCTGCGATGACTGGTTAACCCCAATGGCTGCACCACTGTTGAGTACCTGTGTTTTAAACAGCTCGAATTTACCGGACAAATCGCCATCCTGGGCCATTTCTGCAAGTAGATTGGTATTATATCCTATCGGTCTGTTTTTGATGAACTGCATCTGTTTATAAATCACCAATGTGGAAATGATCAGCATAATGGCGAAACAAAACTGGCCTACCACAAGCACCTGTCTTAAATTAATGGGAATAAGTTTCGCTCTTGCCGTTTTTCTTTTAAGGGTTTGGATGGGATTAAACGAAGAAAGGAAAAATGCAGGATACATGCCAGATAAAATACCGGTTAGCAGGGCAACGCCTAAAATCCCCATCCAATATCCCATATTGGTATAACCGATAACGATATCAATATCGAGGAGGTTATTGAATATGGGTAAGGTAACTTCAACAATTACCACTGCAAATAATACCGCAACTATTACCAACACCATAGCTTCGGTTAAAAACTGAACCACCAAAGATGTCCTTGTTGCGCCTATGGTTTTTTTAATACCCACTTCTTTGGCCCTGCGCTCTGATTTAGCGGTAGCCATGTTCATGAAATTAATACAGGCCACCAGTAAAATACCAAAAGCAAGAGCAACAAAAAGATAAACACGATCTATATCACCGCCAACGTTTTTACCGTTTTTAAATTCGCCATGTAAGTGCAGATCGGAAAAGGGAAACAAAAAATTCTGGTTCTTCTGATCTTTATAGTTCTCGTTGAAGAGCTTTTTAACTTTAGCATTAATAGGTTCGATAAGCACAGGATTACTAACCCTTGCTATGGCCAGAAAGCTAAAATTACTCCAACCGGGGTTTCTAACATAATCGTTTATGCTAGAGTAGAAAGACCAGGGCATTAAATAATCAAAACGCAAGGTACTATTGGCGGGTAAATCTTTCATTACACCCGTCACTTTTAAATCGAAAGCATTTTGATAACGGACAGTTTTATTTAGCGCATCGGTAGTGCCGAACAAAAGTTCGGCCATATGCTTGGTTAATACAATTCCATTGGGCGTATTTAAGGCCGTATTCGGATTGCCTGCAATAAATTCGTATCCAAAAACTTTCAGGATTTCGGGATCGGCAAAAAGATCTGTTTTTTTAAAGCTTTTTTGTCCGTTGGCAATAAGTGTATTATCTCCTCCACCAATGCGTGTAATGGCATCAACCTCAGGTATTTTTGATTTAATGGCCATGGCAATTCCATTTCCGGGTATTCCACCTGTACTGGTAATTTTACCTGAGGCATCCTGAAAATTGGTCATTACCTGATAAATTTTGTCCGGATCTTTAAATTGCCGGTCGAAATTCAGTTCGTAGTTTACATATAACAGCAGCAACAGACAGGCGGATAAGCCAACGGCCAAACCGATAATATTGATTACAGAAGAGATCTTATTCCTCCAAAGGTTGCGCAAAGCGATTTTTAAATTAAGACTGAACATGGCAGCAATGTTTTTGCATTAAACAAATATAATGTACTGAGCACAACCAAGTATGTGCCAATAACGAAAAACACATTATACGCGCAAACAAGCCAGTATTCAAGCTTAATAATAATATAGAGCGTTCATTATCGAACATTTGGTGTGCATCAGCGAACAGTTGAACATTGCAACTTACAACCTTCACACAATTAAACGTTTTTCACCATATAAGGAATTTAAAAACATGTAGGTAGATTCTAAATTTAATTACCTTCTTAAATATAATATTTGGCGGCAGAGCATTCCAACTTTACAACATCATTTTCACCACCTGAGACACCTGAGTGCACCTTAGTTTTTAAGCTACAACAAATTTACTGGCGAACAGTTAAACATTGCAACTTTACAACCTTACAACAATTAAATGTTTTTCACCATATAAGGAATTTTAGAACATGTAAGGTAGATTCTAAATTTATTACCTTCTTAAATATGATATCAGTTGGCAGAACATTCCAACTTTACAACATTTCAACATCATTTTCACCACCTGAGACACCTGAGCGCACCTTAGTTTAAAGCTTATATAAAGCTATTTCATGAATGCGCTAATTGGATTCCCCAACGAAATCAGATTCTGGTTTAAACTGGGGGTAAAACAAAAAAGCTCCACATTTCTGTGAAGCTTTCTGTGATCCCGCTGGGATTCGAACCCAGGACCACTACATTAAAAGTGTAATGCTCTACCAGCTGAGCTACGGAATCATTTATCCCCCTTGCGGGGCTGCAAAGATAGAAATTAAATCTATTCGTACAAAGAATAATGAGAATATATTTAATAAAAAATTAACAATAACTAAATAAAACAGGGTTAAAACTTTATGGTTCAAAATGTTAAATACAATAAAAAAAATCATTTTTTAAGCAGATTTTTGTCTACTTTGTACCTTAACTAAACAAAACTCAAAAACAATTATGTTTTTATCCCACCGCGAACCGCTAAATGCATACCTTCTCCAATTGAACAACAGATCAGCTCAAAAACAGTTGCAGATTAAACATTTATCCTAATACAGTATTTAATATTCCTGAAAGTTGTTAATGGACTTGATTATTTTTTTATTCTTTTTATTATTTTCATTTTTACATATACATTGAAGTTTCCCTAATGAATATCGAAAATATTTATGGTGAAGATAAATGGACAGCATTCGGAGGTTTTTCGCCACTGATTACGATCTTTAAATCTTACCATCCGCTCAGTCCCGAAATTGAAGACATCATTAACACCTACACATTTCCAGTCCGTTTTGGCAAGAATAAACACATTGCATCGCCGTTAAAGCAGAACCGTTATATTTATCTCATCCTCGAAGGTGCGGTACATGGTTACCTCAAAATGGGAAATAAAAAAATTACCACCTGGATTGTTGCCGAAAACGAGCTGGCCGGAACCATCAGGAATTTATGGGAGAATGAGGTATCTGACGAATATATCGAAACCATCGATCCGGTATTTGCGATTGCCATCCCCCACGAAATGTCGAAATTATTGTATGAGAACTTTCCCATTGCAAACTATGTTGGACGCAAAATGACTGAAATCTATTTTCAGGGCGCAACAGAAAGGGCTTATATCTGCAGGTTACCAACGGCGTTAAAACGTTATCAGCGTTTTTTGGTCTCCTATCCGCACCTGATCAATCGGGTACCACTTAAATATGTTGCCTCATTTATCGGTATGCGATTGGAAACGTTGAGCAGAATCAGAAAACAGACGCTAACAGAAACTGATAAATAAATTTTAACTAATCCTTTGCTCTGGAATAGAAAGAGATTGAACCACAGTCCCATTTCCATACAGAAGTTTGTCACGTTGAGCCTGTCGAAACGACATACACGGAGTTATGGCGTATCCTTCAACAGGCTCAACATGAAAAATCTATATTTTATATTAAAACTTAACCGTATTCAGGTTTTTATCCACTAAAAGTCCATCTTTTATTTTGAGGTTAAACTGAAGCTTACGTTTTGCTTTTAATTTCAGGATAAACAAATCGCCGGTTCCGCTTAATGCTTCTTTATTGCCAACATTTACAAAAGTTGGGTATAATACCTTTTCTCCGTTAGTATGTAAACGATCGTTGGTCAGGTTATCCATCTGTTTCACACTTAAACTTTGTACACTTACAAAATCATAATCCTGTGGATTATAAGGCAGGGCAAAACTTAAGGCATTTACTGATTTTAGGTTAGCCCCTTTTACCTTCACTTCGATTATTTCATCTTTGTTATACGCTTGTTTAGCCGTGCTGATTTCCAGTTTACCGGCAACTTTATCAAGTTTGGCATCACTTACGCCACCATCCAACTGGGTAGCCACTACAGAAACGTCGTAAGCATCGATCAGGTTGTTTTTATTGATATCGCCATTACTGATGTAACCTTCAAAATCGGCATCGCCTTTTCGCAGCCCGGTATAATTGATATAGGAAGTTAAATCGTTCCTATCAATTAAGCGGTCGTTATTGATATCACCTGGCAGGTAACTTTCGGTACCGGGAACTTTAAATACATATAATTCGCGGCCCGATCCAAAGCCACCTACCCCATCGGCAACTGCAATTTTAATATAGCGTGCTGTTGGATGACCTGCAAAATTGAATATTTTAACATCGCCATTATTTGCCCATTCAAAAGTTCCGGCATCATTCCAGGTTTCTTTATTGTTACCATAAAATATTTTGCCCTTTAGCAATATCCCGTTGCCCCTTCCGCTGCGTGGCAGATAATGGAATTTATCCAGCTGGTTGATGGATTTAAGGTCGATTACCACATCAAACGGAACCGATTTTGTGCCCCATTTGGTGTGCCACATATTACCTTCATCAAAATCGAACAGTTTATCAATACCTTCACCGCCCTGATTTTCGGCCGTGGTTTCGGCAACAATACCCTGAATGGCAAATTCGAGTGGATTGGATTTTGTAACAGCCTTAATTTCCGTCCAGTCTGAATAACCGTCTTTATTTACTGCACGGAGTTTAAATGAATAAGCAGTTTCGGGCGATAAACCATCAAACAACAGCGCCGTATCGCGTATTGTGGTATAATGCATCCCGTTAAAATCAATCTCGTAAAAATCGGCATTATCCACTTTTTTCCATGTTGGTGTGAGCGTGTAAGCCTCCCTGTTTTTATCGCTGATACCTGCAGTAAGCGGAGCTGCTAATTTTCCGGTCGAAATGCGCTGCTTATCTACCGGATCGAATTTAAATCCTTCTACCGTAACTGTAACAGGGTTTAAAGTAATATCTGTTGCCTGTATTTTAACCAATACCTGCGGATTTTTCACCATCGCTACTTTTTCAAAATCGCTTCCTTTTGTAGTAAAACGGTTTAAATTCGGCGCCGCATCATAAAAATAAGCATTGGTCTGTTTTAAAAATTCTTCTTTCGAATTTACCTCCGTGAGTTTTATTTTATCTTTTCCAACCTTTGCAATCAGTTTTTTTGGCTTTTCGGTTACGTTGATAACAAATTCGGTTGTTTTCTCTTTAATAAAGCCTTCGAAATCACCTTTCGTGGTGTTAATCGTAACCGTAGCATTATTTTTCTGGTCGAGTTCTGATTCGATTAATGTTGATGCACCTTTGCCTAATCTGTAGGCTTCTGTAGTGCCGTCATCATCATATTCGGTGAAAGTGGTTTTCCCGAACGGATAGAACTCATAAATACGGTTGGTTTTATTGATTTCAGAAATATTGTTATTTGGATTTGCCATTGGGATAATTGCCCCACTTTTTACAAAAACAGGCAATTTCCAGATCGGTGCATCAAAACTGTTGAGGATGCTATTTCCTGCATATTTTTCGCCTGTAAAATAATCAATCCACGTTCCTTCAGGAAGGTAAATACCATTACGGATATCGTTACCCTTATCATCTGACTTAGTAGCCTGATAAATCGGCGCCACCAAAAATGACGGGCCATACAGGTACTGGTATTGTGTAGAAATCCCCTTTGTATACGCATTTGGATACTCAAGAAACATTGCCCTGATGATCGGCAAACCTGTTAATGCTTCTTTGGCAATGCTATAGGTATAAGGGATCAGTTCCGATTTCAGTTTTAGATAATTACGGTTGATCGATGCAACGGGCTCCCCCAGTGCGTGCGGATATTTTTCATTTGCTCCCCAACCATCCATATTCAACTGCATTGGCGTGAAGGTTTTCCATTGAAAATCGCGGGTATTGATCACTGGATTTTTACCACCAAAAATGCCATCCATATCAGAGGTAATGTTGGGCTGACCTGATAAACCGGATCCGATATAAGTCGGAATATGGAATCGAATATATTCCCATACACCACCGGTTTGATCGCCCGACCAGATACCTGCATAACGCTGCGTACCTGCCCAACCATCCAACGAAATAATAAAAGGCCTGCTACTATTGCCATAATAAGGCATAATCTGTGCAACATCGGCCACACCGTTTAACCCGAAAGAATAGCCTGCACCCACCCATGCCACATCGGTTTTTAGTACACGAACACCCGCATCCCTTGCTTCTTTAATAATATCGCGCTGTAATAATGCACTTATACCGGTTTTTGGATGAAGATCTGATTGTGTCCATAAACCTATTTCCACACCATTTTTACGTGCATAATCGCCAAATTCCTTTAAATTCTCGATATTACCGTCCAAAGTTTCGGTTTGTCCGTAACCTGCGCCATAACCATCGTTGGGAAGCACCCAGCCTAAAGGCATATCGTGTTTTTTATAACGATCGATCACCGCCCTGGCCGAAAACTGATAGTTGTTTTTTTCGCCGTTCAATGATTCTTTAACGCCGCCATTATCTTTCTGGCTCTCTTTGTAACGTTTGCCGTCTTCGAATAGCGTTCCTTTTTCATCTTCTTTCCAAAAATCGCGGTTGTAGGCATTTAAATGGCCCTCATAAAAGCCGAATTTAGGGAGCAGGATTGGATTTCCGGTGAGCTGGTAAAAATCGTTCAACAGCGCTACGGCGCCATCATTTACCATAAAAAAAACATCCAGGTAATCGGTTTCGTGTGCCAGTTTCACGAGGCCTTTCTCTTTAGCACCAAAATTGTAATTTCCTTTGTTAAAGGTGTACCACATTAGGGCATAACCATTGGTAGACCAGTAATAAGGTGTTGGAGAGGCTACACCGCCATCTGTCCAGCTGTTTTGATTTTCAATAGCTATGGCTTTACCCTTATGCGAGAAACGTCCATTTTGCACACCTCCACCGTAAAAATATTCATCTGCGTTTTCTTTTAGAGAGAGTGTTGTTTTTCCTTTTTCAAATTGAACAGGTGCCAATTCTTCTACAACTACTTTTTGGGTAGCCAGGTTGATGATTTTGATCAGTGAGGTATTTTTATCGATTAATACGGTAATTTTAGAAGTAGAAATAAACAGTTGGTTGTTCTCATCCTTTAATTCTAATTTCGAAACCGGTCTGCGTGGATTTTCGACCAAAATTTTAGCTTCAGGTTTTGCTTCAGGATCGCGAATAAAACCTCCTGCTGGATCTTCGAAAACCCGGAAAATGTTATCGCCATAAAAATCAAGTGTTAACCGCTGACTGTTGGAAAGCAATAATTCTATTGTTGTAGTATTGATTTTTTTGACCCCGGTTACTTTTATATTTTCGGGAGCTGTTGCAACTGTTTTCGGTGTTGTTTGCTGGGCAGAAATAGATAAAGGCAGCGTTAACGGAAGAAAAGCAGATGCTAAAAACACTTTTCTAACAATAAGGGTTTTAAAAGTTTTTTGAAAAGAATGCAGGATCATTAATGGTTTGATTTGGTTATGTTTTTATTTAAGCATGGCCATTATTATGGCTGCGTTTTGATAAAGTTAGTAAACAGAGGCAAGGAAATGACCTGTTTTTAAGGGCAAATACCGCGCAATCGTTTGTCTATCCGATTTTTTACCTCAGTTGAGGGTTTTATTTTAACTTAGATTTTTATTAAAAAATAATGAACATAAAAAACTATGGGTCTTATCTGATCTTAAAAGTTATTTGGAAAGACATCCACATGCTCGAAATAGGAGTTGAGGTAACAAATGGACGATATTCGGGAAAAACAGAATTTTATGAAAGTGCAGAAAACCTGAAAAAATTTGCAACATTATTATCCGGTTATCCTAATGGGAATAATGCAGCAATATATGAAGCTGGAGAGAAAAACGGCTACTCATATTTTGGAGCTAAATTTTCGGTTCTTAATCGTTCAGGGCATATTAGTGTACTTATTAATTTAGAAGAAAACGTTTCTACAGAATATAGAGCGGATGAAAAGGATAAATTAAAACTGGAAATTATAGTGGAACCAAATGCTATTGATATTTTTCAAAAACAATTGTTACAACTCGCCATAAATGAAGAAGGAGTGGCCATATTATGTGGAAGAAAAAATTAACTATCATCAAAATTTGAAATGGTCTAAAACCGAAAGTGATGGAATCGATCATTGAAAATTGATTATAGGTGATTCACCCCCTCATCCATCTTCCATTTTACATTTTACATCTCCCCACCATTAAGAAATTAAGAACATTAAGGTTTTAACATTAGATATAAAGCGATCGCTATTGAGCATTGGGAATTTATCTTATTGGTGATTTACCCCCCTCATCCATTTCCCATCTTACATTTTCCTTCTTTTGACCATTAAGAAATTAAGAACATTAAGGTTTTAACATTAGATATAAAGCGATCACTATTGATCATTGAAAAATTGATTATTGGTGATTTCCCCCTCATCCATTTTACGTCTTACATTATACATCATACAGTATTCGGTACATTTCCAGCTTTAACTACACGCATTTAGTCACAAAAAAAGAAGTTACTGAGAAATATTATACAGGAATCTATGTAAAAAAATTAAAACAATCGGGTTATATATCTTCTACAGGGTTAGGAAAATGAATTGGCAGATATTTAAAAAAACGGCAATAAAGCTAAAAAACAATGATTTTAGCCACATTCGGATATTATCCAAAATAAAAAGCCATAAGCAATACAAGCGGCTAAAAAATAACACATAAAATTAATGGCACACCTGTGGCAAGCATTTTGCGTAATACAGCAAAACAACTATAATGAACCTTTCAATTTCTCAACCCTATAGCTGCGTAATTATCGACGACAGCCGCATGAGTAAACCACTTTTCGAAAATTTCGTTTCCCAAATAGATAAACTTGAACTTAAAGGCAGTTTTACTGATAAAGTAGATGCCATGGCGGCCTTTTGGACCTTTGGCAAAATTGATTTCCTTTTTTTAGATGTGCAGATGGATATGTCCGGTTTGGATGTTGCCAGAATGCTAAAAAACAGCGTTAAATATGTGGTAATCCTTGGTGCTCAGGGAAGTCATGCAATTGATACGTTTGCCAACAATTGTAAGTTTCTGGCTAAACCCCTTGATTTTACGAAGTTCTCAAACATGATTGAGCAATTGATTTCTATTAATGCTAAGCGATGAGTTGATTTTTAGCAAAGGCATTAAGGCCGACAATCATTTTTCAGTTAACAGTTTTCAACACAATCTCTAAAGAAATGCTCCTCCTTAGATCCTGAAACAAGTTCAGGAGGACGGTTTGCGGGAGTGGGCAATGAATGAATGAATGAGGGAAGGAGTCAATGATTGAATGAGAGCAGGAAGCAATGATGAATGGCAAATGAACCAATGATCAATGAACCAATGACCAGTGAACCACTGAACTAATAAAAGTCTAAATATCGGAGTAATCTGTCGGAACCACGAATTTAGTATCGTTTTTAGAAACATTATGCTGATACTCTAGCATAGTGGAAAGTTTTTTCCAGTAGTCATCTGCAGAGAAAGCTTTCCAGTGTGCATCTCTATCGGCTTTGTTCTCGAAAGTGGTTAGGTACATAAGATTAGGCATACGGCTGCCCGAAATCACTTCTGCATAAAATACAGCGTTAAAATTGAGCCTTTTAAACAATCCGATTTCATCGCCTTTGTTAAACATCTGTACCTTGTTTTGATAATATTTTTCTGTTGGCGATTCGTAACTCCTCAATTCATACACCCGATCTTTCATTGGCGATTTTAAATTGGGAAGCATAAAATTAGGGGCGTCTTCAAAAGCTTTTAAAATGATAGATTCTAAACGTTCGTAAGGAGCATCGTTGTACACGGCATCTAAATATGCTTTGCCATCGCTTAAATATTGTTGATCTTTTACTAGCTTTTTATCGAGATCTAAAACACCATTAAATGTTTTTAAAGGAATAAATACATAGATCAATTTTTCCGCAACCGTGGTTTGATCGCTTACAAGGGGCTTAAATACCCCAACTTTTGCAATTCCGGTGCGGTGAAGTGCTGGCAAATAGGCTTTCTGTAAATAATCATCCAGCATTTTTTCCTGTGCATCGGTTTTTAAATGATAGATTTTAATCTGGTAGAAATCTGCTTTTGAAGCATTGGCCATTAAGGCAACGAATAATAAAACCAACAAAAATGGAAATGATTTTTTAATTCCTGGCAACATATTAAGAGATGATTAGAAACATGGATAATGTGCTCCAAAGTAAGGATTTATTTTTAACGGATTAAGGGATTAAGGTTAGTTAATAATATTTTTACCATTAAGGACATTAGGAAGCAAGCAATGATTGAATGAAAGAAGGAATCAATGATTGAATGAGGGAAGGAAGCAATGAACCAATGACCAGTGAACCAGTGAACCAATGAACAAATGAACCAATGACCAATGACCTAATTTACCCTGCTCACATTATTATAAGTATCTATATAAGCCCTTGGCGATTGGCCGATAATGCTTTTAAATACCCTGTTAAAATTGGTGATACTGTTAAAACCGGCTTTGTAGGCTACGCCTGAAATGCAATCGGCCTTTTCTCCGCCTATTAGACTCTTACAGGCATCGTTAATCCTCACTTCATTTAAAAAGGAGATAAAAGTATGACCGGTATGTTTCTTAAAATATCGGCAAAAAGCTTGCGGGGTCATGAAAGCAGTATTGGCCACATCTTCCAAAGAGATCTGACTGTTGTAGTTTTCGGTGATAAAGCTGATAATTTTACTCAACCGCATGCCTTCATTTTCGCTAACATTGGAAGAATATAGATCGGAACAGAGCGATTCTACATTTTCGTTCAGATCCTGAAGGCTATTGATCAATTTTAAAAAGTTAAATACCACATCTACCCCAGATGCCTGATGAACCCTGAAAATTTTAGGAATTAAACTTTCGGCAAAGCCATACGGAACTTTAAAACCATGTTTGTTTTTAGCCAAAAAAGTGTTCGCCATTTTCATTTCGGGCAGATTGAACAGAGGAGCCAAAATACCGTTGGGATTAAAGTAAACCGAACAGGCTCTAATGGTTTTATTGCTATCTAACGAAAAATATTCGGGATTACTTTTAAATAAATGTGGGAGTTTGGCGCCGATCACAAAGATATCGCCCGACCGGAAGGCATGCATATCGTTACCGGCAATTAATGTTCCTTCGCCACGTTCTACGTAGGTAATCTGCCATTCATCGTGCCTGTGGAGGTATTGGTAAAAAAAAGGCAGTTCTATGTGCTCGGATATTACACTCTTATCATCGGGCACAAGCAGGGTGAATGGTAATACTTTCATAATTTGGTTAATTCGGCTTATCGACCAGGAGTTGAATTTAATGATATTAACTCAAAACACACAACAAATGCCAAATCAGGTTAAAATCCTGCTATTATCTGATAATATTTGAAGAAAAAACCGACTAAGAACTGCACAAACCTGACTTCTTTTAACGCGACACTGCAAAAGGTTTCAACTCCAATTCGGTAGCTGTCCCATCAATTAACTGACTAACCATTAATCCGGTTGCAGGGCCTAAACTTAAACCCATCATCCCATGCCCTGTGGCAACAACCAGATTATCCCTTTTTTCGCTTCTGCCAATATAAGGCAAACCATCCGGAGAGGAAGGACGGAAACCATACCAGATCTCTTTTTCTGCAGGAAGTGCAGGTTTTAAATCAGGAAAATAAGCTGGTACCGATTCCACTATCCCCCTAACACGCTGCATGTTTATGCGATTGTTGATTTTATCCAGCTCCATTGTACCACCATACCTGATCTGGCCGTTCATAGGTGTTATGGCTACCCTGGCCTCGCATAGCAGTGCAGGTATAGTTAAACGGTTCTGCGGTTCGGCTTCCATAAAAGAATAGCCTTTACCGGGCATTAAAGAGATTTTAACACCGGCCATTTTGGCCACTGCAGGCGACCATGAACCGGTTGCAATTACGTATTGATCTGCCTCCCAAACCTCGTTTCCTGTAAAAACTTTCATCACCCGGTTACCAACAACTTCAATTTTATCCACTTCTTTGCCGCGTTCGATTTTTACACCGTTATTGGTTAAACACTTAAGCAGGGCATGCATCAGCTTGGTTGGATAGAGGTGGGCATCGCAACGGTAATGCACAGCGCCCAGCACATCCAATTTTAAATCAGGTTGTAAGGCCCGGCATTCGGCAGGCGATAACACGGCCATATCAAGGCCTAACCCGATAGCTTTTGTTGCCAGATGGGCCTCTTCTTCGGCTGCTTTTTCTGTTTTATAAAAAGCGAGAATGCCGTTATGGGTAAGCTCGAAATCAAAATCGGGCTCTTTTGCCAAATCTGCGTATAATTTCTTGCTCAGCAGGGAAAGATCACGCAGTGGTACTGCAGATTGGTTAACATGTTTTACAGTAGCATGTTTCATAAATTTAAATCCCCAGTTAACGAGATCTGCATTTAACGAGGGGCGTACATAAAACGGGCTTTTACTGTTAAACATCCACCTGATGCCCTGTTTAATCATTCCCGGTGCGGCCAAAGGCACGAAATGGCTTGGCACAATCATACCAGCGTTACCAAAGGAGCAATTATCGCTAATATCGCCCTTATCCAAAATGGTAACCTCATAACCTTTTCTCTGCAGGTAATATGCAGAAGTTAAACCCACAATCCCGGCACCAATAATTAAGACCTTCGACATTTTTTTTATATAAATTGATTTAAAAAATGGTTAAATCACCTGAAATCCATGCGCATAAGGATCGTATTCTGCATCGATTTTAATGGTGTTGTAACCAAATACTTTCGCCCATCCCTCTACACTTGGAATGATGGCCCTTATTCCGTTTAGTTCTACTTCTTCCTCCACCCTACCTGTAAACTTGCTGCCGATAAAACTTTCGTGGATAAAATCTTCTCCTACTTTTAATTTCCCCTTGGCGTGCCACTGTGCCATGCGGGCAGATGTTCCGGTACCACAGGGCGACCGGTCAATAGCTTTATCACCATAAAAAACAGCATTCCGGGCAGTAGATGCAGGGTCGATGGTTTTGCCTGTCCATAAAATATGGCTGCAGCCGTTTATGGTTGGATCTAGCGGATGGACGAAGGTATATTTTTCATTGATGCGTTTGCGGATGGTTTGGCTCCAGGTAATCAATTGAGAAGCAGAATAGTTTTCGAGACCCGGAAAATTTTCCTGAGGATCTACAATCGCATAAAAGTTGCCTCCATAAGCCACATCGAAAGTGAGCAAACCCAAATCGGGACATTCTACCTGAAGGTTTTCGGCCGCGAGATAAGAAGCTACATTTTTAAGCTTAACCGATTTAACCTTTTTTCCTTCCTGTTTATATTCAATCAGTACCAATCCGGCCGGTGCTTCCATTCTGATTATACCTGGCGTTTTTGGCTGAATCAGTCCTTCTTCTATGGCGATGGTGATGGTGCCAATAGTACCATGTCCGCACATCGGCAAACAGCCACTGGTTTCGATAAAAAGTACCGCTACATCGTTCGCCGGATCATGAGGAGGATAAAGAATACTGCCCGACATCATATCGTGGCCACGGGGCTCGAACATTAAACCTGTTCTGATCCAATCGTATTCTTTAAGAAAATGTTGACGTTTTTCGCTCATATTGGCGCCGGTTAATTGCGGACCACCACCTGCAACCAACCTCACAGGATTTCCGCAGGTATGTGCATCTACACAAAAAAAGGTTTTACTCATGGGATTTGGTTATTTTTTGGTTCAGGGTTCTATAGATGTTGAGGGGATTTCCGTCTTTAAGTTCATCAGGCAATAGTCCCTGATCCCAATCCTGGTAAGCTAATGGCCGTACAAAACGGTTAACTGCTGTAGATCCTACAGAAGTGAAACGGCTATCGCTGCTCGCGGGAAAAGGTCCACCGTGTTGCATTGCAGCACAAACTTCTACACCGGTTGACGCGCCATTTAATATGATCCTTCCCGTTTTATCAGAAAGTTTATCTATCAGGTTTTGATAATTCCGGAGTTCCTGCTTTTCGGCCATTAGGCTTACCGTGAGTTGTCCATCCAGTACCTCAACTGCTTTTTCCAGTTCTTCCATATCATCCGCTACGACCAGAAGGGAATAAGGTCCGAAAATTTCTTCACGCAGTTTTGGATTTTCTATAAAATCATTAACACTAACCTGTGCAATTTTTGCCTGTGACTGATTTTTTAATTCTTTATTTACCAGATTTGAAACCACAATAACTTCAACTCCTCCTTCATTTATAATCTCAGCAGAAAGTTCCGCATAATGATCGGCAATCCCGCTGGTAAGCATCGTTGCGGATGGAACAATCTCAATGGCATCTTTTAAGTGCTTCTTGAAATTTTCGAGGGCTGGCGATTTAATGGCCAGCAGTAAACCTGGATTGGTGCAAAACTGGCCCGCTCCCAAAGTAATGGATGCAGCATACTTTTTAGCCAGTTCTTCTGTCCGGTTTTCTAAAGCCTCCGGCAGAAAAACTACGGGATTGATGCTACCCATTTCAGCAAAAACAGGAATAGGTTGCTTACGTTGCTGTGCTAGCCTGATCAATGCCATTCCCCCTTTAAACGATCCGGTAAAAGCTACGGCTTTAGTTAAAGGATGTTGCACCAAAGCTGCACCAACAGTATAACCATCATCATATAACATCGAAAAAACACCTTTTGGCATAGCCGTTTTTTCAGCAGCTTTTATGATTGCTGCAGCCACCAAAGCGCTGGTACCGTAATGCGCAGGATGTGCCTTTACAATTACCGGACAGCCTGCTGCAAGCGCCGAAGCAGTATCGCCACCAGCAACAGAAAAAGCCAGCGGAAAATTACTGGCACCAAAAACCACCACCGGGCCTATTGGCACCAGCATTCTTCTGATATCGGGCTTGGGCAAAGGTTGCCTATCAGGCAAGGCCGTATCAATTATCGCATCCACCCAGGAGCCTTCTGCTACCAGGTTGGCAAATAACCTTAACTGACTGGTAGTTCTGCCCAATTCGCCCTGTAAACGGCCCAATGGTAAGCCACTTTCTGCCGAAGCCCTGTTTACCAATGCTTCACCAATATCTGTGATTTCATCGGCAATGGCATTTAAAAAAGCCGCTTTAAGATCTTTATTCAGATTTCTACATTCATAAAAAGCTTTTGCTGCAGCTTTCAAAGCATCATCAACCAGGTTTTCGTTAGCTTTAAAAAATGCTCCTTCGAGCGTTAAACCTGTTGCCGGATTAACTGCATTAAGGCTTTTTCCATCTGTTTCTATGTAGCTACAGGCAACAATATTTCTTCCGTCCATATTTTGCTGGTTAAACTATTTCCCCCAACTACCGTCAGGCAATTGTGGACGGGCAGCCAATGCATCGTTTATAATCTTCAATACTTTTTCCCTTTCGGCCCCACTTACCGGTAAACGCGGTGCACGCACCGCTT
>NZ_DJDT01000317.1 GCF_002432345.1 Pedobacter sp. UBA5917 | reverse complement strand
AGCTAAAAGAATTTTACAATAACGATATTAATAACAACCGGAAAAATCCAGCATCTGTAAGATGTTCATTAAAACCGATGGACTGGCTGATGGCTGACGGGGCAAAAGGGCTCAACCTTACCCAATGCGGAATGTTTCTTATTCCAAGGGGATTAATCGAAAAGTCGGGCCTCTGGAATGGGGAACTTTCTTTAATTGACGATTTCGAATTTTTCTGCAGATTAATCCCGAATGCCAAGGAAATTATATACAATCCAGAATCTATCGTTTATTATAGGAAAGACGTTCCCAATTCACTTTCTAACATATCGGGTGATCGGGCTTTACAATCCGCTTTTATCGCCCTCTCTACAGTAACGCGTAGTTTACTCGAAAAAGAGGACAGTTACAGAGTTAAAAAAGCATTAGCTCAATATTGGAGCGGTTGGATATACCATTTTTATTACCACCGTCCCGATTACTATTCGGCGGGTGCAAAGCAATTTTTTGCACTCACAGGAAAAAAATATTCACCAAGTAATCAAGGAATAACAGGCATACTCGATCGGTTGATCGGATGGAAACTTACAAAAAAAATAAAAATTAAATACAGTGGCCGATAGGTTAAGAATTGCAATTATAGCTGATCCTTTTCTCCCTGTCCCTCCTATCGGATATGGAGGGATAGAAAGGATTATAGATTTTTTGATTAAACATCTGGTTGAGAAAGGACATCATGTTATATTGATTGGACATAAAGACTCAGTGGTTCCCGTTCCATTGATTCCATATGGCAATCAGGATAGTAAAATCAAACACTTGCATAATCTGTTTACGATAAATAAGATCAGAAAATTTAGGCCTGATATCATCCACAGCTTTGGCAGGCTAGCATATCTGCTTCCGTTTTTGCAATCGTCCATACCAAAAATCATGTCCTATCAGCGCGAACCCACAATAGCTCAAATTAAAAAGGCTGTTTCTATAAGTAAAAGGAATACATTAAGCTTTACAGGTTGTAGTAATTATATATCTAACCAAATAAGTGGCTTTGCTGAAGCTATAGCTATACATAACGGTTTTCCTATGGATGTTTATCAGCCTAATTTTACTTATAATTCCTCAGCTCCTCTTGTATTTTTAGGAAGGATAGAGCATATAAAAGGTACGCACATTGCTATTGAAGTTGCTTTAAAAACCAACAGCGATCTAATTATTGCAGGTAATATTCCGGTAGGAGAAATGCATTATTTTAAGGAGAAGATAGCGCCCTTTCTCTCCGAAAAGATAAAGTATATTGGAGTGGTAAATGATTTACAGAAGAATGCGCTTCTTCAACAGGCAAAGGCATTGCTCATGCCTATTCTTTGGAATGAACCTTTCGGGATAGTTATGATCGAAGCAATGGCCTGCGGAACTCCGGTATTAGGATTTGAAAGGGGCGGACTAGCTGAAATCGTAAAAAATGGAATTTCAGGCTTCGTGTGTAATTCGCTCCTAGAAATGATAAGTAGTGTTGTTAAATTGTACACTTTACCGCGAAAAGATGTTTGGCAATATGCCTTTAACAATTTTAATAGTAAACATATAACCGATAAGTATCTTGAGTTATACTATCAGAAGCATAACACTTTAAAACAGCAATGATCTCTTCTTTAAAAACTCTGTTTAAACACCCATATAACCAAAAAAGACCATTCCAAGCCTTACTGAGGTTTACCCAATGGAAATTTATCCGGTTGCTCAAAATAAAAAATCTAACCTACTCCCTATGGAAGGATAGAAAAATTATAATTTGCTATAATTCATTTCAATCGATGTGGGTCCTGTACAATTATATTATTGATTGGGAAGAGTTTAACCTTATTGCCAAATTAGTAGAACCGCATGATGTTGTATTTGATGTAGGCGCAAACATTGGTGTGTATACCGTTTGGATGTCCCAATTTATCAATCAATCAGGAAGGATACATGCATTTGAACCAGACGCCGAAAACTTTCAGAAGTTAGAAAACCATATATCGCTTAATCAGATAACGGATAGGACCACTACTAACAGGATTGCATTGGCCGAAGCTGCAATAGATCTGTTTTTTACTACAATGCTTGATGGTGAGAACCATATCAGCAATAGGCAAAACAACAACAATGTTAAAATCACAGCACAAAGTTTAGATCAATATGCAAAAATATCTCCTGTTGATTTTATTAAATATCTTAAAATTGATGTTGAAGGTTTTGAACTAAGCGTATTAAAAGGGGCAGCTAATTTATTAAAAAACAAAAAAATTCTTGTAATCCAGCTTGAGATTAATAAAACATTGATCAATTCCAACACTACCGTAGAAGAACTTCTCAACTATTTACTTCAATATGGTTACCAGCTTTGTGGATATCGAACAAAAGAAAATAGGGTTTACCCCATTACCTTTTCACAGGAGAGAGAAAATTACTTTGCTATTGCCAACATTGATATGGTAAATAGCATACTTGAGCAAAAATAATTTGAAATTCCGAAACAAGATTGTTTTAATTACATCAGGTCAGCCTACAATTAATCCAAGATTGGTGAAAGAGGCTGATGCCTTGGCAAATGCAGGTTATGATGTTACCGTGGTTTATCAATACCTGAGTAAATGGGCTACTGAAAGTGACCAATCTTTGCTTAAAAACGGTAAATGGAGTGCCTTAGAAGTTGGTGGGAACCCTTCTACAAAAAATAATGTATACCAAATCACCAGGTTTGTATATAAATTTGCCAACCTGCTAGCCAAATGGGTAACTTTAAAGTTTGGAATAGCGGAACTGGCAATTGGAAGGTGCTATTTTTCGCTTTTAAAATCGGCTACCACAATTAAAGCCGATCTTTATATAGCCCATAATCTTGCAGCGCTGCCTGTAGCTATAAAGGCAGCTAAAAGGAATAAAGCCAAGATAGGCTTTGATGCAGAAGATTTTCACAGACATGAAGTATCAAATTCTTTAGCTGATTTCGATGTGCAGCTTAAGACATACATTGAGGAAAAATATATCCCCCAGGTAGATTATATAACATGTTCCAGTACGGAGATATCAAAACAATATAGTCAGCTTTTTAAAATAGAGGCTCCTGTAATTTTAAATGTTTTCCCGAAAACCAATCAGTCATCACAGCCTAATTCCGAAAATCCGCTAAAACTCTTATGGTTTTCGCAAACAATCGGTCCAAACCGGGGGATAGAAACCATAATTGAAGCCTTAAACCAGGTACATTTTCCTTTTGAGCTGCACCTATTGGGAAATTTACAAGGAGATTTTTTAACCAACTGTTATAAAAAAATTAATTTCGATACTAACTGCATTCACATGCATCAACCCATCAATCCTAAAGATCTATTCGTTTTTTCAAGTCTTTTTGATATTGGTTTGGCAACAGAAACAGGTTTTTCTATTAATAATGAACTGGCCTTGAGCAATAAAATGTTTACTTATATACAGTCGGGGTTATCGGTTATAGCAAGCAATACAATAGCCCAGGAAAAACTACTTAAAAAATATCCGGGGATAGGACTTTTATTCGAAAAAAACAATGCCTATTCATTGGCTAAAATATTAGAGGGATACAACCATAACCGAACGGTTTTGAACCAAAATAAGGCAAACAGCTACGAACTGGGGCAACTAACTTTAAACTGGGAAAAGGAGCAAGATAAATTCTTATCAATCATTAAACTTACTCTGAACGATTGAAAAAATTACTTATTATTTCACCGCACTTCCCCCCAAGAAATGCCGCAGATATGCACCGGGTAAGGCTCAGTTTACCACATTACGAAGAAAATGGCTGGCAGCCAACTGTTGTGTGTGTTGATCCGCTTTACTACGATGTAGTAGAAGATCCTTTACTGTTAGAAAGCATTCCAAGCAACGTTAAAGTCCATTATGTAAAAGCACTTCAAAAAAAATGGACCAGTAAGTTCGGACTTGGGAGCTTAGCGCTAAGATCTTTTCTTTTCTATGAAAAATATGTAACCAGGTTATTAAGAAAAGAACATTTTGATCTCATCTTTTTCTCAACAACCGAATTTCCGGTCTGTGTTTTGGGAGCTTATTGGACGAAAAAATTCAATATTCCCTATGTTATCGACATGCAAGATCCATGGCATAGCGAATATTATCAAAATAAACCGAAAGCCCAACGCCCTCCCAAATATTGGTTCTCGTACAGACTCAATAAATACCTTGAACCTATTGCCATGCGAAAAGTTAGCGGTATAATGAGTGTATCGGCTGATTATATTGAAGTGCTTACGCAGCGCTATAATAAAGTAAAAAAAATCCCAACGGCTGTAATCACCTTTCCTGCAGCTATTAAAGATTTTGAAATTGTTGATGCTAACAAAGCGTATTTGGCCACCCCATTATTGAATAATAATACCATCAATCTTGTTTACATAGGTCGTGGCGGGCACGACCTTAAACAAGCAGCTACGCTTCTATTTGAAAATTTCAGGCTGCAATTATCAAAAGGTGATGGTTTATTTGAAAAATTTAAATTTTATTTTATCGGCACTAGTTATGCGCCAAAAGGCATGGGTATTGCAACCATTAAACCAATAGCCGATAGCATGGGGCTAGCTAACCATGTTTATGAACAAACCGATAGAATTTCATATTTTGAAACTTTAGCTTATCTATCCAATGCAGATGGATTAGTTATATTGGGTTCTGATGATCCGGGTTATACAGCAAGCAAAATTTACCCTTATATTCTTTCGAAGAAACCCATACTAGCAATATTTAACCTAAAAAGTAGCGCTGCAGAAATCATTCGGGATTGTAATGCTGGCAGTGTAGCAGATATCCAGAATAAAGTACAGGCAGGGAAAATAATCCAGGATTTTTTAAACAATATGGCTAACCCAAACTTTGTTTACGAACAAATGAATATTGAAAATTTTTCCATTTACTCTGCCGAAGCACTTACAAAAAAACAATGTGATTTATTTAACCAGGTTGTTCAATGCTGATTAAGAAGGATTTAAAGGAAAATAGAATTATTTCATTAGACGGTTTTCGTGCGTTGGCGGCAATCGGCGTATGCTACATTCATTCCTGGTCATCATTTGGAAATCCACAGATAAATCTGTTTGGTTTCGATTTTTCAAAAATATTGGCAATTGGCGGCAATGGCGTAGACCTGTTTTTTGTAATCAGCGGTTTTATTATGTATACGAATTATGGCACTAAAAACTATTCTGTTAAAGAATTTCTAATAAAAAGATGGATTAGGCTCTCTCCTGCATTTTACGCTGCATCCATAGTATACATCTCATTTTCGTATTTTCAAAATGCAGATTTCCCAGTATTTAAAAGCGTCTTAACCAGTATATTTTATCTTAACAACATTCTAAGCAAATATAGCAGTGCCGGTTTATTTTGGACCCTAAGTTTAGAATGGCAATACTATCTTATATTCCCAATATTCACGTGGATTCAGTATCTAAAAAATTTTAAAACTGCGCTCATTATATTTTCATCTGCATTCGGCATAATTCCGTTAATCATTATAATTTTTTGGCCTGAAACAGCATCGCTTCTTACTGATCAAATTCTATTCAGGTTTTTTGAGTTTGCTTTTGGTATGCTGGCAGGGAAATTTTACTATAATAACAACAGTGATAGAAAAATAAATATACTACTGTTTTTACCATTATTGATTATCGTTTATCTAGGTCGTGTGCTCATCTCAAAGAACATTTTGGAAATATTTTCAGTATATAATAGCTTTATTAAATGGCTTGGCTTTTCGATCATGGGACTCGGCTTTGCAGCAATTTTATACTGGGGTTTATATCAAAAATGGTTAACTAAAGTGTTTAAATTTACCGGGTTATCATATCTTGGCAAGCTATCGTACAGTTTTTACTTATGGCACGGATTGGTTATACAGCTATTTGCACAATATCTTATTAAATACGGTTTATTTTCTACCACAAATGTATTTATTACATTCGTTAGTACCTTAATCTTCTTAATTCCAATCTCTTTTATCAGTTATCGTTATTTAGAAAAGCCTTTCTTACATTTCAAGAAATGAAGAAAAAACTCGCAGTAATTATTACACACCCTATACAATACTTTACACCTGTTTTTAAAGAACTGGCACAGCAGTGTAATCTTCATGTTTTTTATACCTGGGGGAAGGCTGCACAGGGAGAAAAATTTGATCACGATTTTCAAAAAGAAATTGCCTGGGATATTCCGCTTTTAGATGGTTACCCTTATACTTTTTTAAAAAATACAGCTAAAGAACCTGGCTCACATCACTTTTTCGGCATACAGAATCCTGATATTGTAGCGGTTATCAAAACTTTTAATCCGCAAGCCATTCTCATTTATGGATGGGCTTATCAGAGTCACTTAAAAGTTCTTCGCTACTTCAGAGGAAAAATTCCATTATGGTTCAGGGGAGATTCTACGCTCTTGGATGTTATGCCTTTTTGGAAGAGGACATTAAGAAAAATCTACTTAACGCTAATTTATAAAATGGTTGATAAGGCGTTTTATGTAGGTAGTGCGGGTAAAGCTTATTTTTTATCTTACGGATTAAATGAAAATCAACTTGTATTTTCGCCCCACGCTGTAGATAATCGTCGCTTTGCAGAAAACAGAAGTGATGAGGCTAATAGCTTACGGCAAACTTTTGGCATTGGGAGTGAAGACATTTTAATATTATTTGCTGGAAAATTTGAGCCACGAAAAAATCCGCTATTATTGCTCAATGCATTTATTGAAACAGCTGCTCAAAATACCCACTTACTATTTGTTGGTAATGGTATTCTCGAATCCGGCATGAAAGCGGTTATAGATAATATCAGATCAGAAAATAGTTCGAAGCAAATTGTAGATCAGATTCATTTCATCGATTTTCAGAACCAAAGTAAAATGCCCGTATGTTATCAGGCCTGCGATGTATTTTGCTTACCCTCCAACAGCGAAACCTGGGGTTTATCCATTAACGAGGCAATGGCGGCGGGTAAGGCGGTAATGGCATCTGAACAGGTTGGCTGTGCACCGGATTTAATAAAAAATAACGAAAATGGGTATATTTTTAAAAATCAGGCAGAGCTTAAAGTATTGATAAAGCAAGTCGCAGGGAATAGAAAACTTCTGGCTGAAATGGGAAAAGCATCAAGCCAAATAATTAAAAATTGGTCAATAAAACAACAGGTTGTTGCATTTACCAATGAACTTGAAAACTTAAAGAATGGCTAAAAGGATATTGGTATTTTGTGGGGGCCATATTATTGCCGGAGTAGAGGTTGTAACCCTTGCTTACCTCGAAGCACTTAAAGATTTAGGGGTAGAAATTTACTGCATTACCAATGCCTGGGGAAATGGCGCATTTAATGAAAGGTTAAAGGCGCTGGCTATTTCATATTCATGTATTAAACTAGGATTTATATATCCAAAAAATATACGGTGGACTTTAGATACTTTATTTCACCTTCCCTCTGCAATAAAAGAGATCAGGAAAGTAATCCGATCCTTTAAACCCGATTTATGTTATCACACATCTTTTAGAACAGTATTTATGACTGGTCTATTTGTAAAGATGAAACATATCTATCATGTTCATGATTATATTGAACCAACTTCTTTTAATAAATTCATTTTAACAGGCATCCAACATAAAACCACCCGGTTTATCACGGTATCCGATGCAACAGCAAAAAGTTTAATGGAGAGTGGCATTAGCGCTGAAAAAGTAAGTACGTTATATAATGGAACATCAATACTACCTGAAAAACAAAATATAGATAATTTTGAAAAACTGAAAATTGGTATTGTAGGTCAAATTGCCATACACAAAGGGCATGAAATGTTACTCGATGCCCTTGGAGAACTTAAAAAAAACAACAACATTAAATTTCACCTCAAAGTTTTTGGAACCGGCGACATTAATTACATTGATAAGCTTAAACAGAACGCTCGAAATAAGGACATTGAATCTAATATCGAATGGATGGGATATAAAGCTAACCTGGATGAAATTTATAAAGATTTAAATTTACTGATACTGCCTTCAATAGCTTTCGAATCATTCGGAATGGTTATTATTGAAGCCGGGATCAGGGGTATTCTTGTTTTATCAACAGATAATGGTGGACCAGCAGAAATAATAGAAGATAAAAAAACCGGCTATCTGTTTAGATCTGGAGATATTAATCACCTGAAAGAGAAACTCTTAATGATTGTAAACAACCCGATAGATTCGAAAAACTGTATCAAGAAAAGTTATTTGAAAATTTCAAAAGACTTCAATATCACGATACAAGCCGAAAGTTTATTAAAAATAATATATAATTAAAATATACTTTGTTTAAAGATTCCATTAAGCTAGGCCCAACATTAACAGGTTTAATCCTTTTTCTTCTGGTAGTAAGCCTATTTAGCATTAACCCCCTACCAACCTTTACTGCTATTTTATTTGTTCCAATAGCAGCTAAATTATTGTGGAAAAAAGGAGAGGTTCCGATTTTATTTTTTGGCATATTGATGCAGTGGATACAGGTATCCATAAAAACCCTCTATGCATCTTTAATCTCTTTACCTTTCCAAAACCTGTTCATTAATCCCTTAAAAATTGAAGAAGCTTTCTATTTTAGTTTATTTGGTTTATTGGTAATAAGCCTGGGTATTAATCTTGCCACTAGGGAAACCGAGACAATTTCGTTTGCAAGTCTGGAAACACCTGTAAAACAATATGATAAAAAGAAAATCATGTTTGCTTACATAGGTGCAATAATTCTCTATCCTATCTTATTAAATGTAGCAGTGAGTTTTGGTGGGTTATATCAACTCATTATTAAACTGCTTGATTTAAAATGGTCGATTTTTGTATTTTTCTTTCTCACTTCATTCAAAGACCGGTCACAAATGAGGCAAAAATTCATCCTCCTTATTTCATTGGAGATCGTGCTAAGTTTTACCGGTTATTTTAGCGCCTTCAAAGAATTTTTCATTATCGGTTTTATATTGTATTTATTTGTGAATGAGAAATTAACCAAAAAAGAGTATTCATTAATACTATTTGCCAGTGTTATTTTGTTTAATATGCTAATTGTATGGCAATTTATCAAACCTCAATACAGATCTTACCTATCTGGTGGAGAACAGGCCCAAATCGTATCTGTATCAAAAACAGAAGCACTAACCAAAGCAATCGAATTGGGGAACTCTATAGATCAGAACAAATATCAGGACGCTGTAACTGCATTAATCGACCGAATTTCCTATATTGATATTTTTTCAGCATCAATTTCTTATGTTCCTACTTCAAGACCGCACGAACACGGACGTTTATGGTTTGATGCGGTTCAAAGAGTACTCATGCCCCGCCTTTTTTTTCCGGGTAAAGCAGCCATAAATGATTCGGAAAAAACCATGATGTATACAGGATTAGGCTTTGCAGGCAGTGCTCAGGGTACCTCTATCAGTATGGGCTATGTAGCAGAATCTTATGTTGATTTCGGATTCCCATTAATGCTTCTCCCATTGTTCCTGTTCGGATTAGTTATTGGTTTCATATTTAAATATATCATCCGTAATTCCTATAACCACATTTGGGCCATTTGTTTGGTAATCCCGTTATTCTTTCAGATCAGTACCTTCGAGTTTGCACTTGATAAGATGGTTGGGAGTTTAATTACATTTTTCATTATTTATCTACTGATCAATAAATTTTTAGCCAAAAGAATTGACCAGTACATCAGGCAATAATTTGACGATTATCCACGTTACACCTTCTTATAAACCCGCATTTATTTATGGCGGTCCAACACAGTCGGTGAGCCGGCTTTGCGAAGTCTTGTCCAATAGTTATACCTTCAAAAACTCAGGAATAGCCAACAACACAAATATCCAGGTACTTACCACAACCGCTAACGGAAAAACCGAACTTTTAGTAATGCCTAATAAACCCATGGTGGTTGATGGCGTTAATGTAATATATTTTAACAGATGGACTAAAGATCATAGCCACTTTTCGCCCGCTCTACTATTAAACCTTTTAAAAATCATTCGCCAGACAAAAAAAACACATGAAGCAACAATTATCCATATTCATGCCTGGTGGAATCTGGTTTCGCTGCTAAGTTGTCTAATTGCCAAGTGGTACAATATGCCCATAGTGGTATCACCCAGGGGTATGTTAACTCCTAATACACTTTCGGGTGGAAGATTAGCTGCAAAAAAAATAATCCATTTTCTTTTTGGAAGAAAGCTATTAACACATTGCACCATTCACGCTACCAGTAAAAAGGAAAAAGATGAGATATTGGGCTTTGATCCGTACTATAATGTAAATATTATACCAAATATTATTCATCTTTCTCAAGGATCTGATCCTATTTTAACAAGAACTGAAAATACGGCTTCAGTATTTAGTTTATTTTTTATATCACGCATCAATCCGGTTAAAGGCTTAGAGCTTCTTTTTAACGGACTAGCCCTGCTCAAATTTGAATGGACATTGAGTATTGCCGGAACAGGTGATATGGTGTACATTAATTCGCTTAAAGATATTGCAATACAGTTAAATATCTCTCATAGAATAACATGGCTCGGGCATCTTGACAATCCGGATAAGTTCAGCGCTTTAAGTACACACGATCTTACAATATTAACCTCAAAAAGTGAAAGTTTTGCAAATGTAATTCTCGAAAGTTTAAGCGTTGGAACTCCGGTATTGGTTTCGGATCAGGTTGGTCTATCCGATTATATTAAAGATAATCAGATAGGTTATGTATGTACACTGGATCCTAAAGATGTAAGCAAACAGATCGACTTTGCATACCAGGATATTATCCATCGTCAAGAAATCAGGAGAAAAGCACCAAATCTTATACAAAGTGATTTTAACGATCAGGTATTGGGCGAACAGTATCTTAAAATATACAAAAGTGCGCTGAAAAATCAGCATATAATAGCTCTGGATGAATCTTAATTTCAGCTTTATCATTCTAACCTTTAACGAGGAAGTTCATTTGCCGCGGCTTTTGGATTCTATTAAGCAACTTAATGCACCAATTTTCATATTAGATAGTGGCAGTACTGATAATACTTTGGCCATTGCAGCTGCGTATAATGCCCAGATACAACATCATTCTTTCGAAAACCATCCAAAACAATGGGATTTTGCGCTGAAAAACTTTAAAATCGATACTCCATGGATTATTGGTTTAGACGCCGACCAAATGGTAACGCCCGAACTTTTCGCTAAACTCTCTGGCTTTAAAAATGAAGAGTATGCGGGCATAAGTGGGATCTATTTCAATCGGAAAAATATATTCCAGGGAAAATGGATCCGTTATGGGGGGTATTACCCAATGTACCAGCTTAAAATGTTCAGAAAGGGAATCGGTTTTTCTGACCTTAACGAAAATATGGATCACCGGTTTATTGTAAGTGGCAATACCCAAACATGGAAGGAGGGCCATATTATTGAAGAAAATCTTAAAGAAAATGATTTAAGTTTTTGGTATGCAAAACATCAAAAGTACAGTGAGCTGGTAGCCAAAGAAGAATTTGAACGATTACTGGGCCTGCGAACATCAGCACTTCACCCAAACCTATTCGGAAACCCCGACGAGCGTAAAGCCTGGTTTAAAAAATTATGGTGGCAACTTCCCCTATACATCCGCCCGTATTTATATTTTACCTATAGAATGCTGTTCCAACTGGGTATATTTGAAGGGAAAAATGGCATCAGGTTTCATTATATGCAGGGCTTATGGTTCAGGTTGCAGGTAGATAAAAAATTAAACATTTTAAAAAAACGAAATAAAGTCCCATATGAGCGAAATCAGTCAAAAAGAAGCTAAGAAACAAGCAGACAGAAAAGCAATCAGATTTATTGTTGCGCTATTTGCCTTGTATATCCTATTTAGTCAGGGCAATTTGTTTATGAACAGTGTAATGAGCGAAGGAGGAAAGTACTACAATGCCTATATTGCACAGCACTTCGATTATATACAGGGCTTAAAAACGGCATTGATTAAACCAGCAGTCTGGATTATTAAGTTATTCGGTTTCTACGCTATCCACAATGAAATGGATGTAATGGTGGTAAATGGTCCATATCTGCGCATCAACTACTCATGCCTGGGGTTAGGCGTAATGAGCTTTTTAGCTGCATTTGTACTTGCATTTCCGGCTCCATGGAAATCTACCCTCAAAATGCTTGTAGTTGGATTGGTTACCATTTATGTTCTCAATATCTGCAGAATTGCAGGATTAGGTCTGCTCTTCGGCTTTTTCCAAAGCCAGAGAAACTACTTCGAATACCATCACGAGATCTTTAACGTGATTGTTTACATCATCATTTTTATTATGCTGTATATCTGGATCAAGCGCAATACCAAAACGCCTAAAAAAACAAATGCCGATCAGGCAACAACAACAGATAACCCTCAAGCATAAACCAAATGTATATTTTAGGGCTTAATGCCTATCATGGCGATTCATCTGCCTGTATTTATAAAGATGGGGAGATTATTGCCGCATCAGAAGAAGAGCGTTTCCGGAGGATAAAACATTGGGCGGGCTTTCCTTCAAAAGCTATCGAATTTTGTTTAACCGAGGCAGGTATCACCATAAACGAGGTTGATTATATTGCCGTATCACGCGATCCAAAAGCCAATTTTTCGAAAAAGATTTTTACTGCATTAAAAAACCGTTTGAGCTTAAAAAATATGATCAACCGGGCGCAGAATCTGAAAAAGGCAAATAGTATTGAAAACGAAATCTGTAATCATTTTCACCTTTCACCGGCAACGCTGAAAGCTAAGGTAGTTCAGGTAGAGCACCACAGAAGCCATTTAGCAAGTGCATTTTTTGCATCACCTTTTGAAGAAGCTGCAATTTTATCGATTGATGGTTTTGGCGATTTTAGCAGTACCATGCTTGCCACCGGAAAAGGGAATCAGATCAAGGTTTTGGATACTGTATCCTATCCACATTCTTTAGGCATTTTTTATACCACATTAACACAGTTCTTAGGTTTCCCCCATTATGGTGATGAATATAAGGTTATGGGCCTCGCTCCTTACGGTACACCCCGTTACGTAGATCTGATCCGTAAATTGATCCTATTAAAAGATAACGGACTCTTTGAACTCGACCTTAAATATTTCAACCACCCTAAAAATGGGGTAAATATGGCATGGGAGAATGGTATACCTGGCATGGATAGTCTTTACACCGAAAATTTAACCACGCTTTTAGAAAATCCGAGGCAACAGCATGAAGAATTATCCCAATACCATAAAGATTTAGCTGCATCCGTACAACAGGTTACAGAAGAAGTTATTTTCCATATCCTTAACCATTTACACCAAAAAACCGGTTTAAAGCGTATCTGCATAGCTGGTGGTGTGGCCCAAAATTCGGTTGCCAACGGAAAAATAAAGCTTAATACACCTTTTATGCAAATCTATATCCCACCAGCCGGGCATGATGCCGGTACTGCAATCGGGGCTGCATTATGGGTCTGGAACCAGCTCGAAAAGAAACCGCGCACAACGCCCATGTTTCATGGTTACCTGGGGAGCAAATTCGACAATGCCTATATTGAGAATATGCTAAAGGAAAAAAACATCCAATATTTAAAGCCTGAACAAAAAGACTTTTTTAACGAAGTAACCAACTGTTTAATCGATGAAGGTGTTGTTGGCTGGTTTCAGGGAAGGGCTGAATTCGGGCCAAGGGCATTGGGCCACCGCTCAATACTGGCCGACCCGAGAAATACAAAAGCAAAAGAGCTGTTGAATGCCAAAATTAAGAGACGCGAATCTTTCCGCCCTTTTGCTCCTTCTATCCTTTCGGAATTTGTTGGAGAATATTTCGAACAGGTTGATGATGTTCCCTTTATGGAAAAAGTTTTTAAAATCAAAGCCGAAAAAAGGTATGAAATCCCGGCCGTTACCCATTTGGATGGTACAGGCCGGCTGCAAACCGTGCATCATCATACCGACGAAAAATACTATCAGCTCATAAAATCCTTCGGCGAAAAAACAGGCACACCAATTTTGCTCAACACTTCATTTAACGAAAATGAACCTATTGTAAATACACCGGAAGAAGCATTAAACTGTTTTTTGAGAACAAAAATGGATATGCTGGTAATGGAGGATATTATCATTAAAAAATAAAAAAATCATCATCTTACCTACGATTGTTTATTAACAAATTTCACCCTTATTTCTAAATCGATTGGTTATAACCAGATCATGAGATTTAACCAATAAAAACGCTTTATCCTGAAGTTAATATATGCAATTTGTAAATTTCCTGGCTGGCACTACCTGTTTTTGCCTGCTTTTAATATCCCTCCATTTATTTTTCGCAAAAAATGGGAGCAGGACACAGAATATACTGCTATCTATCCTATTATTTGCCCGGTTTGGACAGGTACTTAATTCGCTTTTTATTACAACCGGCCGCACAGAACCACTTTCAATATTCTTTCAGTTTTTTACACCGTTCTATTTCGCAGCACCAGCCTGTTTTTATCTTTATATTACCGGTTTTGTATATGAGAAAACGGCGCTTTCTAAAAGAGATTGGTTTCATTTTATCCCTTCCCTTTTGGCAATTATCCATATTATCCCATGGCCTGGTTCAGAAGCTTTAAACTGGGAGCTCATCGTTAAGGAACTTCATGCTGATGGATATCTTTCGCTTGAGGCCAAAAGTGGTTTATTCCCATCCTACATCCATTCTTTGTTCAGACCGCTACTTACCATGACTTATCTGGGGTTAACCTGGTTTACGGTGGTAAAATCAAAGATCCTGAAAAAAAATATTATCGATCATACCACACAGCATTGGGCAATCTTTCTGCTTAAAATCGCTACCTTTTTCCAGCTTTTAGGGCTTTTGCCGGTAATACTAAGGAATATTTCGTTACCCATCGAAAATTCTATTTTTGTAGTAATCAACTGTGCAGCCCTGTTGCTCATCCTCTTATATGCACTCCACAAACCGAGTCTTTTTTACGGCTTTTTATTGGTGGCTATTGATTGGAGCAAAAACGAATGGAAAGAAAAACTGGCTACTGATCATAAACCAACGCCCAACGACTTCGATCTGCTGGAAATAATGAAGATCCCCAAACAGCTTTCAGCAACTTCTAAAAAGATCAACCTTTCGGAAGAACAGATCGCATTGTATATTAACCTGATTAAAAAAGAAATGGAAGATGAATGCCTCTACCTTAATCAGGATCTGCAGATAATAGATGTGGCAACCCGGATCAATATTCCCGTACACCAATGTTCATTTGTGATCAATAACCATATCGGTAAAAATTTCCGCGACTGGATTAACAGTTACCGGATAGCATATTTTTTAAAACAATACCCCATCCTTGCCGACAAAATAACCATAGAGGCAATAGCACAGGAAGCAGGTTTTAAAAACCAGGCAACTTTTTACAACGCTTTCAAAAAAGAAAAAGGTGTAATGCCTACAGCATACTTCTCACAGGAACTGAACTCCTGAGGCCTGTTCGGCCCCGTATTTGGTCTAACGATTGAATCATTAGAGACAAAATACCCCATTCTTTTACTATTTCCCTGAGATAGACAATACATTTGGATAAGCATTTTTACTGGTCGTTTTGACCTGAAAATGACCTAATTTATTATACCTATCCCAAATAATAGTAATGACAACAGGTTCAGACAATCGTCTTCTTATGAAGCCATTTTTCAACTATTTGGAAAAACTTCATCCTTTATCGAAAGAATTTATCAGCTATTACGAGCAAAACTGTCAGGTTGTTATGGTACGAAAGCACAAACACATCCTTTCGCCTATTGATTCAAACAATGCGATGTACTTTTTAATTAAAGGACTGGTAAGGGGTTTTATAAAAGACAGGAAAAAAGATATCAGTACCTGGTTTGGATTCGAGAACCAGATTATAGAAGCCATCCGTCATCCCGAACAACAATCCAATCATTCGGTCGAATACCTGCAGGCACTCGAAGATTGTTATTTGGTGCGCATCCCTTATTCGCTTACCGATACCTTATCATTTAATTATCCTGAATGGGATATAATTGCCCGCAAAATATTGGAAACACAATATTTTATGGCGTCAGAAAGATCGATCATTGCAAGGATACCAACAGCATTGGGCAGGTACCTTAAACTCGAAGATACCGTTTTTGATATAGACCGGGTTCCCCAGCGTTACCTGGCGAGTTATCTCGGTATGCGCCTCGAAACCCTGAGCAGAATAAGAAACAGGGCAACCGATCAGGAAATAAAAATGCTGGCCTAATGATAGATTCAGGATTAAAGTACCTAGATTTTGATAATCAGCAAACCATTCAGCTAAAAGTTATAGCCCAAATTCCATAAAAACATCTGCTGCAAGGTTATACATGGTTTATGTTTTAATACTGTATTTTAGCAAAAAATATTATTAATGGGGTTTATAAGATTTATACTTGCATCGATTGTTGTTTTATGTCACACATCACCTCTGTTTAGTTACCAACCTATCCCCAGCGATTTAGCTGTTCAGATATTTTATGTTATCTCGGGTTTTTACATGACTCTGGTTTTAAATGAAAAATATTTAAAAGGAAATAACTTAAAGTTTTATAAGAACCGGGCATTGAAAATATATCCAATATATTGGATAATCCTTGTTGGGCTGGTATTTTGGGGAGTAATAGTGTTTAAGTTAGGATACCCAGGTACATTATGGTTCTATGATTATGCCGCCCCCTTGCATACAGAAACATGGATTTATCTGATAATCGCAAACATTTTCATAATTGGCCTCGACCTTACCTTTTTAATGGGTATTGAAAACGGACGATTATATTTCACTCCAAATTTTGGTACATCAGATCCAAACGTTTATAATTTTAGTTTCAATAGCATTGCTTGGACGATCGGCGTAGAGCTAACCTTTTATATTATAGCACCATTTATTTTAAGAAAAGGCCTAAAAATTCCCCTTTTAATATTTTTCGGAAGTATTTTTCTGAGGGTTGTCCTATCAAATATGGGTTATTCCTCCCATCCATGGGATTATATGTTTTTCCCTAATCAGCTGATGTATTTTATGGGTGGATGCTTATCATATCATTTTTACAAGTACCTACGCCTTAAGAAGATTAATCAACGAATTAAGCAAATTAGTTTTATGTTATTAATTAGTTTAATTCTCTTCTATTCTTATATTCTACCTAACGATTTAAACAAGCAAATAGTTGTTTTCAGTTTGATAATACTTTTAATCCCAATTTCATTCATCTATACTAAAGACAGTAAAATTGATCGGTATTTAGGCAACTTATCATACCCAATATATGTTTCTCAAATCTTGATAATAAATATAACAAGGGCAAATGCCTTTCCAAAAATATTTGGTTTAGGCTTTACTACTTTAACAATTGTTTTGATGGTAAGCGTTTTACTCGAGAGGTTTATAGCAAGACGGATTGAAAGATTAAAACTTGAACCAACAAATATGGTCGTAAAATAACGCGAAGTGCGCCATCTGTTTTTTACCTTTGCAAAACAAGCTTGTAAAGCTGGATCAAAAAATTACACAGATGAACGTTATACTGGCCTCTACTTCTACTCTTTTTGGCGGGAATTACCTTGAATACCTTACAGATGAGCTTATCAACCTTTTTAAAGGGGTAGATGAAATTGTTTTTATACCTTTTGCTAGGCCAGGAGGTATTTCGCACGGGGAATACACTGCTAAAGCCAAAGATTTTTTCTCAGGCCTCAATATTACAGTAAAAGGTTTACATGAATTTGCCGATCCTGTTGAAGCCGTACATACAGCAAAAGGCTTTTTCACCGGCGGCGGCAATACTTTTTTATTGGTAAAAACATTGCACGAGCTTGGATTGATGGATATTTTAAGCGAAAACATCAAAAAAGGCAAAGCCTATTTGGGTTGCAGCGCAGGCAGTAACATCGGCGGGATTAACATGAAAACCACCAACGACATGCCGATCGTTTACCCTTCATCTTTTGATTGTATGGCCCTGGTTCCATTTAACCTCAATCCCCATTACCTCGACCCAAATCCTGATTTAAAACACAATGGCGAAACAAGGGAAACAAGGATCAAAGAATTTTTAACACAGAACAACATCAAAGTAGTTGGCCTGCGCGAAGGCAACTGGATCAGGATAAAAGGCGATAAAATAACGACAGAGGGAAGCGAACAAACAAGGATTTTTGAACCCGGTAAAGCGCCCTATGAATTAAAGCCGAGTGCCTCGTTAGTGTAAGTTTATTTATGTAATCCGCGGCTTTTTAAATAAATCAGAAGATCGGTTGGGCGGTCGGTTTGCAGGATTACCGGATGATAATTGATCAGCCAGCCCCAGCTTTCTTCCTTTTCATTTCTTTCAACCGCACGGTCATCATCGTGCCCGCCATTTAGCGATGGCCACAAACTGTTTAACCAGATTAAAGGTTTTCCGTTCATTGCTTTCACAACTTTTAGATTGGCCAAAGTATCGGTATCAAAAATAGGTTGTACAATGGTTTTCTTATTGGCAGCATAACCATCGATGACGCTTTTCATACCCTTGTTTTTTACATTTACTACTACCATTAAATAAGCATCATCCGGAATCGTATTTTTAGCTTTCAATTCTCCATAAGGCATATCATCGCCAACATTAACAATGGCCTGATCGGTGGTAGCCGTTTCGCGCAGCACTTTGAATACGAGGTCGAGATGGTCATTCCCTTTATCCACATTGATCAGGATTTTTCCCTTTGCTGCCAGCATCATCTCACGCATGGTAGGAATCTGGTTTTCTGTAACACGGCCAAGCCCATTCCTTAACCTGAACTTTTTAAGTTCTGCCAAAGTATAATCTCCCACTTTTCCTTTTGCGTTTGTAGTACGATCGATGGTATTATCGTGCATCACCACCATTTCACTGTCTTTGCTCATTTTTACATCAAGCTCCATAATATCGAATCCTTTATTGATGCTGTTATAAAGCGCCTGTAGCGAATTTTCGGGCGAATTTCTCCAGTCGCCACGGTGTGCAGCAACCAAAATCTGCCTGTTCTTTTCCTGAAAGATACTCTTAAGTTTTTCGGCAGGACTTTGTGCCAACGAAACAAATAAATGGAGGATGAGCGATAAAAAGATTGTAATACCGAAAATTTTCATACAAATAAGGATAATGGATTTAAGCGCAAAAGTATTAACAGCCGGTTAAGCCATTATTCCATTAATGTTAATTCTGGCACAAGTCCGGACATGAATATGCCGGATCGGAAATTTTATAAAAAAATGAACTGTTTTTCGCCCGATTTTAAAACCCGTTCGTCGAGAATTTCACTGCGTTGGTATAATACGGCCAAAACGGCTGAAACGTTTTCCGAATGGCTGCGTCTCATTATCAAACAATCACAAATTATTAATTAAAAATATAAATAAAAACATTATGAAAACTTTATTCTCAACCTCAGCAAAATCGTTAATGGCAGCTTTAGTTTTAAGCGCTTCAATCTTCAGTACAAATGTAATGGCAGGCGAAAAACAACCTGTTAAAATGTCGGCACCAAAAAACTTCGACAAGGTAGTGGTAAACGGAAATGTAGAAGTAACCCTGATCCAGAACGGTACTGAGGGTGTTGGCTACACAGACGATAACACGGGCAACGTAAAAGTAGTACAAGACGGATCGGCACTAAAAATTACTTCAACCAACAACAGCCCTGCAAAAATTACGGTCTATGTAAAAAATATCTACAGGGTACAGGCAGCTGATGAAGCTGTTGTAAAAACAGAAGGAAAACTAAATGTTCAATATCTTCAGGTATTTTTAAGCGGAAATGCAGTTGCCAAAATCAACTCAAAAACCGAAAGTTTATATACAGTAATGGAAGGTAATGCTGATTTAAAATTGAGCGGTGCCACACAGAACCACAACCTGGTAATGGGAAACACTCCAAAATTGAACCTTGATAAATTTGCCGCTTCGAAAACTGAAATGACAGCGCCGGTTACAAGCATCCTTCAAACTGCTGCTTTATCTAAGTAACTATTATACCATCATATTAAAAAGCGACAAAATTTTGTCGCTTTTTTGTGCCCCGATTTTTCGGATTTCAAAACATATATTTACGGATCATCCTGATCAATAAATTATAGCCATCAACCAAATGAAAAACATCTGGAAAATTTTATTTGTGCTCGCCTGTGTTTCATGTCGTTCGGATACACAAAAAAACACCAAAACTGCCATTACCGATACGGTAAAAAAAGCAGTTGAAGTAAAAAAAAGCGTTGATAGCCAATCCCAAAATAAAACCATTGCCGAATTTGTGGATTATAATGATGATGGCGATTATTTTCTGCTCATAGCACGCAGGAAGAATGAGATTTTATCTTTTATTAACGACAATAATGATGATAGAAGTTTGCTAAGGGGTGATATGATCGAAGTACTATGGAAAACAGATACCATTTATATTGCTGGCGACGGCGATACCCCGCAACAGGCTGAAAAGATCATATCGGTAAAAAAACTAAAAGACGGCAATGTTTCCAAATTCAGAAAAACGTATAATAAACCCTTAAAATACAATTGGCCACAGGAAGAGAGTTATTCAAAATCTTATCTGGATAAACTTTATGCCCTGGTTGAATATTATGTAGCCAATACGAAAAACGAACAATTGCAATTACTGGTTAAAAACCGTAATGAGATAAATTATTCCATCGAAAAACAGACGAGGGGTGATAAAGAATATGTGCTTATTGGAATTGCCACAACCGAAGAACATCACATTAATACTGTACAGTGGTTATACTTAGATAATGAACAGGATAAGCTTTACGAATATGATTTAGTAAACGATAATTTAGTTGAGTTTAAGCAATAAATATTGTTGGAAAACTTATAGACATAATACTATCAACCAGTTATATTTCATTGCTTCCTGATATTTTTCCATCTGGCAAACTCCGAAGGGCTTATCCTATAGCGTGCAAAATTACCTTCATGCAAAGATAGGATTTCATTTTCTACAGCCTTAATAAATTCTTCCCTATCCTCATTAGGTATACTTTGTGCATTGGTTCTGATATATTCTAGTATGTTATTGCCATTATCTACCTTTAGTAATACAGAGGTAACTAATTCTCTGATGGGTGTTCGGTATTTAAGCTTAAAAGCATCCGGTTCTCCCAAAGATTGTCGGATCACCTTATACTTATCAGCAGATCGTTCGTACGACCATATAAATACATCCTTCAAAAGGTTAATGTCATTGTATTCATAAACAGCCATCATACCTTGAATGTACAGATCTTCGGGTACATCGACGAAGGACAGCGGTGAAAGATTTTTTTTAATTAGTGGGATATTAGCTGCCAATCTGGATACTCGTTTGTTCACATCATCGAAAGGCTGTAAATAAGGCAAATGAACCATTAAGAAAAACGATTGTTCAAACGGATCTTTAATTTCGTTTACTTTTTGTAAAATAAGATCAAAGAATTCTTCAATGAGTTGTGGAATGGCCAAAGGCGTAAATACGGAACCGGCAATCGCGACCGGCATTGACCTTAGCCTACCTGGAGCTTCAGAATCAGGTAGCAGGTTATTAGCGAGCATAGCATGTATGTTGAGCACAGTATAGCGATTATATCCGATCTCATCAGCCTGCTGAGCAATAAACTCTATCGCATCTTTATGGTTTAAGATCATCTGCGCATCTTTTGCCGACTTTTCGTTATCTACTTCTCCAAATTCGATCAATCGCTGTGTATCCAGTAAACTATATGTATTTCCTTCCAATCGGCTCGAATTCCATGACAAATCTATTAATAACCGATTAAGAATTTGTTGTGCATAAGTTCCAGCTGGTTGCTCTATTTTAGTTTCACCTATTTTAGTTAAATATTTTTTTTCTTCGAGAGAAAGATAGCTATCAATATTTGGACGGTAAAATTTTAGAAGATTTTGTTGATACCCCACAATAGCCCTTTGCTGGATAGGAGCAGTTATAAAATCAAAGGCTTTCTGCCCCGCAAATGATAGGGGAATTAACGTTTTTTGTTTGCTCTTTCTTTCTTCATCTACAATATTGCTATTATCTTGTGCAATTCTATATGTTGTCGCTCTGGCAGCACCAGTGATTTCTATTAAGCCATTATCGGCCAATTGCTGTAGCCAACGTTGTAATGTTCTTTTTGTAACATTAATTTCCAGATTTGTACTGATATTATCAATCCCCACTCCATTGGGAAATTTTGTTATCAGATTTATCAGAAGTTGATTACGCTCATTTTTGTTCATATCGCGACATTTTCACAAGTATTGCGACAAATATACTGATTTCAGTGTCGCAATACTAGTATCGCGACATTTTTGAGTAATTTTTTGTCGCAATACTGGTATTGCGACAAGTTTTATATTCTTTAATTATTAGTATGCAAATAAAGTCAGCCTAATAAATAACCTAAACAGTTAAAAATAATTTCACCATTCGCCCGATTTAAACAGCCGTTCGTCGAGGATTTCGATGTGTTGGTATAATAGCCTGTTTTATGGTGCAACGTTTTGCCCTTACCTGCGTCTTATCTACAAAAACAGGAACAAAATATTATAAAAACATATAAATAACAGCATTATGAAAACCTCAATCAAAACCCTAACAAAATCGCTTTTAGCAGCAATTGTTTTAACATCATCTATCTTTTCTACAAGCGTAATGGCAGATGAAAAACAACCAACAAAAATTTCGGCTCCTAACAACTTCAGTAAAGTTGTGGTAAGCGGAAACGTTCAGGTAACATTGGTGCAGCGCCAAAAAGAAGGTGTAAGTTATGATAACGACAATGACGGAAAAGTAAAAGTAATCCAGGATGGTTACGCTTTAAAAATTTCTTCGGATAGTAAAGAAACAGCAAAAGTTACTGTTTATGTGAAAAATATCTACAGGGTACAGGCTTCCGAAAATGCAGTAGTAAGAACAGAAGGTAAATTGGACACGAAATATCTTCAGGTGTTTTTAAAAGAAAATGCTGTTGCCGAAATCAACTCCAACACCGAAAGTTTGTACACTGTAATTGAAGGTAATTCTGATTTAAAACTAAAAGGTGCAACACAAAACCACATTTTGGTAATGGGAAAAACACAAAAATTAAATTTAGACCGTTTTGCAGCTTTAAAAACGGAAATGAGTACTCCTCAATCACTTCAAATTGCAGCATTGGCTAAATAAACCATCACAACATATAAACAAGAAGGCGGTAAATTTAATTTTACCGCCTTTTGTATTTTAAAGCTTTTTCTATTTTTTTAATTAAAAATCTGTGCTTCCCTGTAATCGTGGTTTATACGTTCGAGTTTACCGGCATTAAAATGCAATTTTACTGTTGAGGTTCCACTGATACTTGAGCTTACGAAATCAGAAAATACAAATTGCCAGTCGCTATAATTGCTCATATCAGCATCGTAAGCTTTATTTAAGGGCTTATCAGAAAGTAAAAACCAGTAAGTACTATAGGCCGGTAGCTGGTGTATTTTTAACAATTTCGCCCCCAGTGAACTAACAGGATCATCTACCTTGATTGCTGTATCGTCGGCCACTCCATCGGGCCATTTTGTAACGCCTGCAGTTAGTCCGCCACCCGCAGCAATTTCCTTTACCTTATCGCCTGTAAAAAGAAATACTGCACGGTTTAATGTTCCGGTACTGCTATAAATGGTGATCGCATGGTAAAATTGAATAATTTCAGCTGGTTTCTCTGGAGAAGTATAGGGTTTCCGGCCAGAAATATTCAGGTATTGAAAATCGAGTGTTGGACCGGCCTTTTGTAGCTGGGCATACACTTCGGCCTGGCTACTGCCAATCTTAATCCCCCATTTTTCGCTGGTAGTGATTGTTTCAGAATAATCGCCCTGTTTTTCTTTTTTACATGCCGATATCACTATCAGCAGGAGCATCATCGGTAATAATTTTTTCATTGATCTGGTTAGGTATTGATTTTACGATTAAAACGTATAATTAACCTCGGTCGCTACATCTGCAAATAAATTTAGCGCGATTTCTAACCGCTATGGCATTAATAGCTCTGTAAAAAAGTCAATCAGGAACTGCAATTTTCTTTAAAATTAAAATTTCCTGACATTTTACATTTGCTTACTGAACAGCGTTCAGTATATTTGCTGCATTAAATTAAATGATATGGGAGTTCCGGAAAGAAAAGAGCGCGAAAAAATGGAGATGAAAGAGCTGATTAAATCGGCTGCGCTCAAACTTTTCCTGGAAGATGGAGTACCAAAAACCTCTATCCGGAATATTGCCGATCAAATCGAATACAGTCCGGGTACAATTTATTTATATTATAAGGATAAAGACGAACTTTTGTACGACATGCAAAGTGATGCTTTTGCAAAGCTTCAGCGGGCCTTTATCGATAACGTGACTAGTCCGATACCAGTTGTACGTTTGCAACAGCTTGGCAGAACCTACGTATCGTTCGGACTTGCCAATCCGGAACTGTACGATCTGATGTTTATTATCAGGGCGCCAACAAATGTTGATGAGGAAGTACATAAAGCCAACGGAGAAAACTGCCTTAACTTTTTAAACAAATGTTTATCAGACTGTATCGACGATGGATCGCTGATTGTTACAGATCTAAATTTTGCTGTTCTACAGGTTTGGGCAACAGCCCATGGATTGGTTTCGCTTAATCTCCGCTGCCGTTTAAAAGTTACCGGCGCCAAAGAAGAAGAAGTACCGGCTACATTGTTAGCTACTATGGAGAGTTACATTAATTCGATAACAAAATAGTTTTTTTTACCCAACAACTGAACACTGTTTATTTATTAAACTTAATTTAAAATATGATCAACAATTATAAAAATCTTCTTTCTACTAGATAAACCTTTTTTTACCCAACCACTAAACACCGTTCATTATGTACACACCATTTATCAGATTACTTTTGTTACCCTTTATCATTCTGGGTATCTGGAGTAGCAGCGCTAAGGCGCAAACCAGCCGGCTTGATGGCTATATTGCAGAAGCATTCGAGCGTAACCAGGGTTTAAAAGCACAACAGATCGATCTCGACAGGGCACTGTATGCTTTAAAAGAAGCACAGGCCATGTATCTGCCCACTGTAAGTTTGCTGGGCAGTTACACCAAATCATCAGGTGGCCGAACCATCGATGTACCTGTAGGCGACCTGATCAATCCTGTTTATAAGGCCCTGAACGAGTTAACCAACTCCAATCGTTACCCACAACTGGAGAACCAATCCTTTTTGCTCAATCCGGATAATTTTTATGATGCTAAAATACGCACCAGTTTACCACTGATCAACGCCGAGATCAGGTACAATAAATTGATTAAGCAACAGCTTATCGGGAACCAGCAGGCGGCCATAAATGTTTATAAGAGAACATTGGTAAAGGATATTAAAACAGCCTATTACAGGTATTTCCAGGCATTACAGGGTTTAGCGGCTTACAAAAGTGCCCTTGTATTTGTTAAAGAAAACATCCGTGAGAACGAAAGCCTGCTCCGTAACGGCACACGCAACAGAACAGCATTGCTCCGTGCGCAAACCGAGCAGCAGAAAACAGATGCATCGATTATCCAGGCACAGCAAACGGTAGATAATGCCCGCTCCTATTTCAATTTCCTATTAAACCGGCCACTACGCGATTCCATTATTGTAGAACAGAATGCATTTACGGTTCAGGGCGTTAGTGCAGATACAACTGTGGGGGTACTACACCGGGAAGAACTAAATCAGCTGCGTACCATGCAGCAGGCCTATACCCTCGATTACAAGTTGCAGAAATCGGGCTTCATCCCTAAGGTAAATACTTTTGTTGATCTCGGTTCGCAAGGTTTTGATTTTAAGGTAGATGATAAAACCCGTTATTACTTATGGGGCGTAAATCTTCAGTGGGACATATTTACCGGTGGACAGCGGAAATACCGCGCCGCCCAATCGCAGGCCAAAGTACAGGCCGCTGCAGCCAAACTGGATGAAACCACACAGCAAATGAACCTTCAGCTCGATCAGGCTTATAACAACTACCGATCGGCAAAAGCTGCTTACCAAAGTGCCGTTGCACAACTCTCGTTCGCTGGCAAATATTACAATGATCAGCTAAAAGCTTACCGCGCCGGACAACTATTATACCTGGAATTGGTTGATGCACAGAATCAGCTCACGGGCGCATACCTGCAGAACGCCGATACACAGGCAGGACTTGAGATTGCCATTGCAGAGCTGGAACGTAGCCAGGCCACTTATCCCATCAACAACCCTAACTCAAAATAAATGATTATGAAAAATTTAAAATACTTCAGCCTATTATTATCGCTGCCTTTTTTACAGGCCTGCGGACCTCAGCCCAAAGCGGTTACCGCAAAAATGGACAATGATGCCATACCGGTGCAATTAATGGCTTTGCAACAACAGGCAGGTAATAGCGCTGTTACCGCATCCGGCCAGTTTACCACTGATGATGAAGTAATGCTGTCGTTTAAAACCGGTGGTATCATTAGCACATTGAATGTTAAAGAAGGCGATGCCGTTAAAAAAGGTCAGTTGCTGGCCACACTCAACCCGACCGATATCAATGCGCAATTGTTACAGGCAAAACTGGGCAGCGAAAAAGCCGAGCGCGACTTTCAACGCATCCAGAACCTATACAAAGATAGCGTGGCAACCCTTGAACAGCTTCAGAACAGCAAAACCAATATGCAGCAGGCGCACCAGCAACTTAACATTGCCGCTTTTAATCAGCAATACTCGCAGATCAGGGCCCCAAAAGATGGATATATCCTCAAAAAACTGGGCAATGTTGGTCAACAGGTCTCAGCAGGTAGCCCTGTACTGCAGACAAACGGTGCCGGTAGTGCCGAATGGGTGTTACGCGTAAACATAAGCGATAGCGAGTGGGCCATGCTGCAATTGCATGATCAGGCGCAGATTGAAACTACTGCACTTCCCGGACAAATTTTACAGGGTAAAATATCACGCCGTTCGGAAGGTGTTGATCCAGCTACGGGCACTTTCAGTGCCGATATTACCCTTTTGGGCGATAAACCCCGTGCCATTGCAGCCGGTATGTTCGGCAAAGCGGTAATCAACCTCAAACATGATAACACTAAAAACAGCCGTCAAAACTGGCAGATCCCTTACGAGGCGTTACTGGATGGCGACGGTTCAAATGGTTATGTTTTTATTACCGACGATAATAAAATTGCCCATAAGCGTAAAGTAACTGTGGCGGGCATCAATAAAAATACGGTAACCATCAGCGATGGTCTGGCGGGTGCACAATCGCTCATCATTTCGGGCTCACCATATTTGACAGACAACAGCCGCATTATTGTTCAATCTTCTAAAACAGCAGCCAAATGAAAATATCAGAATACGCTGTAAAAAATAGCCAGTTTACCCTCGTCATCTTTTTGATGATCATTGTGCTCGGTATTACCACCATACTGAATATGCCCCGCTCGGAGGATCCGGAGATGCATGCACCTGCCTACCTGGTGATTGTTAATTATCCGGGTACCAGCCCGAGGGATATTGAAGACAGGGTGGTAACGCCGTTGGAAAAAGTAATATCCGGACTCGATGATATAAAAAGGGTACGTACCAGTATTTCCAATGGAGTAGCGGTGATCAGGGTTGAGTATAAATATAGCTCGAATATCGATTCTAAATACCAGGAAATCGTAAGGGAAGTAAATAATAAACGGGCCGAACTGCCTGCCGAGGTAGCAGGGATAGATATCCAGAAACAACAGCCATCTGATGTGAATGTATTGCAGGCTGCTTTGGTATCCGAAAATGCCCCACGCAGTAAAATGCAATATTATGCAGAAAAACTGCAGGATGAGCTGGAAAAAGTATCGGCACTTAAACAGGTTTCTATTTTTGGTTTGCCCGGTCAGCAGGTGCGCATTGAGCTCAACCTCGAAAAAATGTCGCAGATGCATTTACCAGTGGGTGCTGTGATTAACAGCCTGCACAGCGAGATGGCCAGTATTCCGGGTGGAAGTGTTGATGCATCGAAACTTACCTTCAATATCAAAACCAACGATTACCGTACGCTGGATGCGGTTAACAACACTATTGTTTATAGTACCGGTGGCAAAAATACTGCGCTTAAAGATATTGCAAAGGTTTATTACGGTTATGGCGAAGAGAAACATATTGCCCGTTTAAACGGTCACCGTTCCGTTTTTGTGGTAGCAGCACAGAAAGAAGGTGAAAATATCAACAAAACCCAGGGCGAATACATCAAGGTATTAAGCGATTTTAAGAAGATATTGCCACAGAATATCGATCTGGTACAGAATTTCGATCAGGCAGACAATGTTAACCGCAGGCTTACCGGATTAAGTCATGATTTTATTATTGCCATATTACTGGTAGCCATTACATTATTGCCTTTAGGCTTCCGCCCAGCTGTTATCGTAATGATTTCTATCCCGTTATCACTTGCCATAGGAATAGTACTGTTGCAGTTATTCGGTTTTAACCTCAATCAGCTCAGTATCGTAGGGCTGGTGGTAGCACTAGGGTTACTGGTAGACGACAGTATTGTAGTGGTTGAAAATATAGAAAGATGGATGTTGGAGGGACATTCGCGGCTGGAGGCCACGCTGAAAGCCACCAAACAGATCGGTATGGCCGTAGTTGGCTGTACGGTGGTATTGATTATTGCCTTTATGCCCCTGGTGTTTTTACCGGAAGGTTCGGGCGATTTTATCCGTTGTCTGCCACTGGCGGTAATATTCTGTGTGCTGGCTTCGATGGCCGTATCCCTTACCATTATTCCATTTTTATCGAGCCGCTTGCTTAAAAACCATACCGGCAATCCTGAAGGTAATTTTTTAATGCGTGGACTTAAAAAACTGATCCACGGCAGTTATGCCCGTTTGTTGGATAAAGCACTGAAAAGGCCCTTTATTACCATTGGTGTGGCTTTGGTTATATTTGTGGCATCGCTGAAATTGTTCGGAATTATCGGATTCAGCCTATTCCCATCATCGGAAAAACCGCAGTTCCTGATCAACATTACAACGCCTAACCAATCAAACCTGCCATATACCGATTCGGTGGCAAGGGCAATTGAAAAACAGCTCAAAAAAGAACCGCTGATCAAATATTATGCAACCAATGTTGGCCATGGTAACCCACGTATTTATTATAATGTAATTGCCGAAAACAACCGCAGCGATTTTGCACAGTTATTTATACAACTCAACAATGATACCCGACCGGACGCCAAACTGGAGCTCATCCAGAAATTGCAGCGGCTTTGGGCGCATTATCCGGGTGCAAAAGTTGAAGTTAAAAACTTCGAGCAGGGCCCACCGGTGGTTGCACCTGCAGAGGTGCGGCTGTTTGGAGAAAACCTCGATACATTGAGGGCCTTATCCTTAAAAGTAGAAAAGATGCTCCATGAAACACCTGGTACCATGTATATAAACAATCCGGTGAGCCTGTTAAAAAGCGACATCAGGGTGGCAGTTAATAAAGATAAGGCCCAACAGCTGGGTGTATCATCACTGGCTGTTGATCAGATTGCCCGCCTGGCCGTAACCGGCCTGGATATGGGTACTTACTACAATAACGATAATAAATACGGTTATGGCGTATTGCTTACACGCATGAAAGAAGGCCGGCCAAACCTCGATGCATTTACAAACCTGTACGTAAACAACGCACAGGGAAATGCGCTTCCGTTAAACCAAATAGCCACGCTTAAACTCGAGGCATCGCCTGCGATCATCAATCACCAGGAAAAAAAGCGGGTGGTTTCTGTACAGGCCGATGTGCAAAAAAACTTTTTGGTAAGCAGGGTACTTGAAGATGTACAGCAAAAAATGGACAAAATGAAACTACCGGTGGGTTACAGCTACGAAATGGGCGGTGAAATAGAATCGCGGAACAACTCTTTCGGTGGTTTCCTGAGCATTATTGTGGTAACCATATTTATGTTTATAGCGATACTGGTATTACTTTTTAAAACCTTCAAAAGTATGCTCATCATTCTCTCGGTTATTCCTTTGGGCATAGTTGGTGCTGCAGTGGCACTGTGGATTACAGGCAACTCGCTTTCATTTGTGGCAATTATTGGTTTAATAGCGCTGGCGGGTATCGAAGTCAAAAACACCATTCTACTGGTTGATTTTACCAATCAGTTAAGACGGCAGGGCAAGGGATTACAGGAAGCAATACGCGAAGCCGGCGAAGTGCGCTTTTTACCAATTGTGCTTACTTCATTAACAGCCATTGGCGGATTGATACCGGTTGCAATATCAACCAACCCGCTGATCTCACCACTTGCGATAGTACTTATAGGTGGATTGATCAGTTCTACCCTATTATCCCGTATTGTTACGCCGATAATATACGAGTTGATCCCACCGGCAATTGAGCCAGTGGAGCAGAATTAAATACTAAGCTAAAAATAACAATAGCCCCCTCTAACCTTTAAGGTTGGAGGGGGCTATCTGTTTCAGCGCAATGGCATTTTACTAGCTTTAAGAAAAACGTTTCGCTCTGACTGAACTCCCGGGTTTTATCCAAACCGCTTTTTTACTTATAATTTTTCCTTTATCATCTAAAAATTTAGCTTGCCAAAGGATTTTCTTCTGCCCGTTATTGGTTAATGTTGTGGCTGTATTTCCTTCATGTTTTACCGTAAGCGAGGTCATCAATACCGGTAAATCCTTTAGTTCGCAGGTTGTTGTTGTTTTTCCACGGTATAAAGTTGTAATCTGATCAAGCCTGGCATCGGCTTCAATCCCCATCAACCCTTCGGTAAAGCCTTTAATTACGCCAAAAGAAACTTCAGGATATTCTCTTCTGGCAGTTAATGGATCGGTTAAATGGAGCAGATAACCGCAGCCCTTATCTGCCTGCCCATTCTGGTACATTATCAATGGAAAGTACGACAGGTTTTCTACATTCCAGTTTTTTGAAAGTAAATGCTGTATGGTTTTTTCTTTTCGTTCGCCTTCTTTTAAGGCATTGAACCAAAGTAAAAAAGTTCCCCCTTCGTCCATACCAAACTTATGGTCGTTTGAATAAAAAGTATTATACCTCGAAACACTATCGTTCCACCACAAAGCATCGATACTTTTCTGATATCCCGCAGCCTTTTCTTTAAACTGTTTTGCCTTTGCGTACTGTCCTTTTACTTCCAGTATGGCCGCATAACTCATCAAACCTCGGTATATTGCACCAACAAGATCAACCCCCATTTTAATATTGGGCACACCTTCTGAGTAGGAAGGCAAACCTCGGCACCGGTGAAAAGAATCTTTATCGTTAAAAGGTACCGGCGCATTCGGATGTGTTGGTCTTTTCAATAACGAATCTGCCTGCAATACCCAACGATCGATATAATCGGTAACCGATTTTTCGTGAAAGAGTTCAAAAGCTGCATCCTTAATGTATTCCTGATCACCTGTCCATAAATATAACTGCCAACTGGCATTCAGTATATCAAAATTTGCATCCAGGTTATACCAGAACTCTTTATCGTTGCGGTAATCTTCCACTGCCGGTTTTCCTAAATGGCTAATTTCCCAGTAAGAGCACCAGTCTTTAGATTCGGAGATATTGTTTACAAAATGCCTGAACATGTTTTTATTTTCGCTACTCAAACCAAGTATCTCGCCACCAATACTCTGATGGGCCACATCGCGCATACAGAATGCAGATCGTGGTGGCAATGCCGATTCGTACCATGGGCCTACCGGATCGGCTGGTTTACCCTTATAGCTGATTGCCATTTCTTTAGCCCTTGCAAATGCAGTTTGCAGTGCCGCATCAGTTGATTTAAAACTTACCCCGCTTTGGGCATATACACCAAAGCAAAAGCAAAGTAAAAAGGTGATCAAAAGCGTTATCTTCATGTGTTTAATATCAAATAGGTGTTATTCAGAAAAAACCGTAACCGGATCAATCTCTTTAAAAAGGTAGCGTTTATTTAAGGGGAGTTTGTCGTGAGTTACCGTTGTGGGCATATCTTCTTTCATGGTATTTACCTCCTCAACAGTTATTTTATGGTTTAAAATATCATATTCAACCCTGGTTTGTCCGCCAGCACCCTGATTATAGGTTTCCATATAAACAAGCTCAAGTTCATTGTTTACAAAACGGTATTTGGTGTCGCGGTTGCCAACCGGCCCAACAGAATAAGTTGACATCACCAGGGTCCGGTTCTGATCGATGCTGATATCTTCGCTATCATACTGGGGAAAATCGCCGTTGATATAAGCCGCGCCAATAGCTTCCCACGAAGTTGCGTACAAACGGTAACCGCCGGTTGGTGCTTTCAATAAAATTAAGGTTGGCCGCTTTGCTGTGCTATCTGTTTTATGCTGTAAAACCAGAACTGCATCTTCCAGATTGTCGGCATCCAGTAAACCTTTTGTTTCGATGGCTATTTTATAGGTTTCGGGTACAAAATCCTCGATTTCATTTCCACTGACTGGAAAATCGGTCATTTCGAACTTTTTTTCCGGTTCGATCGAATTAACCGGAGTTGTGATCGGCTGCCCCACTGTAGCTGCCTGTTGTAAACTATCTGTTCCAATAGTATCGGCCAACTGGGCATCTGTTTTACCTCCAAACCAATGTAGTTCATAACCCAATAAAAAAATCAGTAAAAAGCCAAAAGATATGGCACCCAAAATAATTTTAGTCTGTTTTTTCATATGGTATTTAAGTTAAAGCATTTCCCGTTTATTTTTTCAAAAGTTCAAATAACTCGGTATTGATGTATAATGTTTCCTTCCAGATTTTTTTTGATTGTAACATCCCTATATGCTCAAGCCCATGCAGGTATTTTGATGCGGTTACCCTCGATATCTTTAATCGCTCTACCAGAAACTCAATTTTACAGTAGGGTTGTTCGAACAGCAGTTCAAGCAAATCTTTATTATAAAGTTTAGGGGCGCGATCTTTTATTTTATCCTGCAATTCTGTAAACAGTTGATTAATTGCCCTAATCTGGCCAGCAGTTGCTTTGGCTGTTACTTCAACGCCTTTCAGCACAAACAAAATCCATTCTTCCCAGCGATCGTGTGTTTTTACTTCACCAAGTAACCGATAGTAATCTGCTTTATGTTTAATGATGTAATCACTTAAATACAATATCGGGCGATCCAAAAGCCCATGCAGGCATAGATAAAGTACATTTAAAATTCTACCTGTTCTGCCGTTACCATCATAAAATGGATGTATACTTTCAAATTGATAATGTTGTACCGCCAATTTAATCAGGGGAGAAAGGATATCTGTTTCATTTATATAGGCCTCGAGGTTTCCCATTAACGAAATAATGGTTTGATAATCATCAGGTGGCGTATAAATCACTTCTCCGGTAACCGCATTTTTTAACGATGTTCCCGGTAATCTTCTCAATCCGGCATTGTTTTCTTCCAATATTTCCTGTATAGCAACAATTCCGTTTGTATTTAAAAAGCCTTTCTTTTGGATCATATTAAATCCATCGAGCATTGCTTCCCTATACCGCAGCACTTCTTTCGTATCCTGATCTACCTGTGTACCAGTTGTAGATAGTGCCTGATAAAGCTTATCATGCGTGGTAATTACATTTTCAATCTCCGAACTCGTTTGTGCTTCTTTAAGTATTACGGCATTTAAGAGTATAGATGGGTTGGGCAAGGTATTGGCTAATCCTTTTAACTCGGCCAAAGCAATTGAAGATTGTACAACCTGCCTTAATATGCCTATCGTCTCTATTTTGGTAGGATCAGGAGGCAATAATGGTAAATCATTAAAAGGTATACTATTTTTTTTTGCAGCTCTTTTTTTCATCACCAATATTTTTACATGAGAGGCCTTTCATATAAAGATAATCGAATTTTCTTTACATGACAAATTAATCATATAAAGTTTGTTTATATGAGAAAGCTATCATGTTCAACTTTTTAAATTTTCTTTACATGATAAATACATCATGAAAAGATTTTTTATATGAGGAAGCTATCATGTAAAGTTTTTTATATTTTCTTTACACGACAAACACATCATGCAAAGATTCTTTACACGAGAAGGCTATCATGTTTAATTATTTAAATTTTCTTTACACGACAAACCTATCATATAAAGATAGTTTACAGGAGACTTTTTAATAAAATTTCCTCCTGAACCTCAGAAAATGGAAAATCCAAATGAATAGGTATGGCAAGATAATAGCCGAGTAAATGGGCCATTCGGTATTGAAATCATCCATCAGCGTAACAAACAATACTGATATTAGTACCGGTAAAAGGAAAAATGATAATGCAGCATAATATCCGTTTTCCCTTACTTTCTGAAAACCATTTAAATAAATACCGCAGGAGCCTATAGCCATTGTAAGAATAAAAAACCAGGCAATACCGAAAGCGATGCCCGACATATCGCAGGCATGCTGCACATGATCACGGCTTTTACCGATTATCAATGCCACCAAAGCTGTTGAAACAGCAAGACTGATCAAAGTACTATACAATATGGCAAGGGTAAACTGTTTTTTCATAAGGCGGTTATTTTATAAAACCATTCTTTTTAAGATAAGGCTCCTTACTGACCGGATGTTCGTATTATTTATTCTTTGCCTAATATTGATTGTATAATGCCACGCATTTTTTCTCGTAATCGAAATTAATATCATCGCTAAAGGTTTGCAGATAAGTTTTGGGAAAAACCATTAAAGTATGGATTACAGGTATTTTAACAACCTTATTATGGTGCACCACATTAAATTGTGCGGTATATTTATTGGTTAACAGATCAACACTCGAGGTACCTCCGTTTTCGCCCGAATAAGTACCGCTTACTTCGTAATCTGTACGCTGCATCTTTACCAGTTGCATCTTTTTTTCTGTTTTATTGTAGGCAAATGTGCTGATAAAGCCAGAACGGCCATAATCATTCCAGAATTCGAAACCAGCCTTTGTTGCTACAAGGGTATTGCCAAAGTTGAGCTTCCATATTTTCAGGCTTTCTATTTTCTTAAACTTCTGACTGGAGAGCCGGCAGAATAAGGTTTTGGTATCGCTGTTGATATAAACGGTATCCTTTTTAAGGTCGTGATCAAAATCTTTCACCAATCGCCGTGTACTTTGTGCAAAAGAAGTAGCGGGGAGGATGAAGAATAAAAATACCGCGGTATAATAGATGGTTAATTTATTCATAGGTTTGGTTTATTTTGTAATCCAACACATTGGGTTACACTTCTGTTTTAAACAGTAAATGCGGTTAAATGTTGATTAAATTATCTAATTTTCTTTTAAGCCTGTTATATTTTCTAATTCAGTCCATTCATTTTAAAAAAACCAGCATCTTTTAGGCATGATAATGGCTATTGACTGTAATCATAAAAATCAATTCTAATCGTTATTTTTGGCAAGCTCTTCCATTAAGGCACATATCATACTATTCAGCACCAATGATTATCAGAAAACCTTTCCCCGTAATTCCTATATCTTTAATGTTGGTTTTATTTGTCGTGTTTTTTACGGGCAATGCCTTTGCGCAAAAAAATAACCAGGCAGATAAGGGGCAAGATGTATCGATACTGGCCGACTCTGCCACATTAACCAAGGGCGATTATCTTGCCCATTTGGAGAAAGTTTTCGAAACAGTAAACAAAGTGCCGGTTACGGTGGCCTCGTTCAAGAAACTTAAACCTATTGCAGCGCATTTAACACAGGATGAAGCTGCGCTGGCATTGCTCAAAAGCAGGTTAACGCAAAACGACAGGGCAATGAACCTGCAAAACCTACAAATGGACCAAACTTTACTGGAAGAACTGCGCAGCAACAATAAAGATTGTTTGGCCGATCTTGATGAGTATGAGAAAGAACTGCGTGCATTAAAAACCGAAATCCTGAACCTGCGAAAAGATACGGTACTGATTAAGTTATTTACCTCCCCTGCTGTACGCAGCATGTTTAAAGAACAGTTTGCCGAATTAGGGAAAAAACGTTTGGTGATGGATAGCCTGCTTAAAGGCACCACTTTAACCATCAATAATTTTCAGGCGAGAACATCGGCCAATCTGATCAACATTAAAGAACTGATGTACCTTACCGATAACCAGCTCGATGCAGTTAGCATTAAAGCTTTTGGCAAAGAGCGCCGCTACCTGTGGGAATCGGTAAATAAACCGGCCAACAAAAGTGTAGGTTTCAGGCGGTTTATTAAAGGCGAACAGGAAATATCAGGTTACTATTTTGTATACACCAGAAGCAGCCGTTTATTGTTACTTTTTACCTGCGCCATATTTTTTCTGTGGGTGTTTTTCAATTTCAGGAGTGTAAAACGGCGCGAGCGCCTAGAAACCCTCGATGGTTTTTCGCTCATCAGTCCGCAGCCCTACCTTATTACTTTTATTACCCTTTTTACACTTGCCCCTATTTTTGATCTGCGGGCACCTGCGCTTTACATTGAGGCAGTGCAAGTGATATTAGCGATACTACTCACTGTATTTTTCCGTAAAAAACTCGGTAAAAGGTTATTTTATTATTGGTGCATTTTTGTAATCCTGCTTTTGGCGCCCGTTTTTCTACGTTTATTGGGCATGCCACCAAGATACCAGCGCTGGCTTTTACTTTTCTTAACGGTAAGCTCTGTAGCTTATGGCATTATGGTGTGGAAAATGCTGGATGAGAAAGCCAGACGGTACAAAATGATCGTTACTACCGGCTTTATCTATACTATATTTGCCATTATTGCTACTTTCTGCAATTTATTTGGTCGTTTTACGCTTACGCAGATTTTTTATTCAACCGGGGTAAGTTCATTATTAAATGCGATATCGCTTACCATTTTGGCCAAAGTACTCGTAGAAGCTTTCTTATTGCAGATGAAAAGCAGCAGGATCAGAAAAGGTTTCCCTGAATATTTCGACTGGCAACCGGTAATTGCAGGATTAAAAAGACTTACCGGCATTGGTGCCACCATTATCTGGTTTGTAATATTTACCACCAACCTGAATATTTTTAACGGACTTTACGAATCGGTTATGGAAATCCTGACCGAAAAAAGGATCATCGGCAGTTTTACTTTCACTTTTGGTGGTGTGGTATTATTCCTGGGGATCATCTGGATTGCCAATTTCTTACAGAAATATATTGCTTATTTCTTTGGCGATACAGGAGATGATAGTTTCGACGATAATAAAGGCGAACGTTCTAAATTATTGGTTACCCGTTTGGTACTGTTGATTGGTGGTTTTTTGATCGCAGTTGCGGCATCGGGATTACCGATAGATAAAATTACCGTTATTCTTGGTGCTTTAGGTGTGGGTATTGGATTGGGATTGCAGAATATCGTAAGCAATTTTGTTTCGGGTATCATTCTCATTTTTGATAAAACGATCCGTATTGGCGACATTGTTGAACTGAGCGACAAAAAAGGAAGGGTAAAAGAGATCGGTGTACGTGCCAGTACCCTGCTGAGTGATGAAGGTGCAGAAATTATTATCCCAAATGGTGCAATTTTATCGAATAACATCATCAACTGGACACTGAGCAATAACCAGATGAGGGTAAATATTTCCTTATCTATCGCCAAACCTTTTAATACAACAGAAGTGGTAAATATGATAAGGGAGGTTATTGCAGAAAACAACAATGTATTTATTAGCAAAGAACCTGTAATTATGATCAGTCCGGTGAGTAAACTGAACAGTAAGATCAATATTTATTTCTGGTGCAAGGATATTTCTAAAGCAGATTTAACGCGGAGCATGATCAATGCGCAGATTTTTGAAGTATTCGAACATAAAGGAATCGAGATCTTATAACATAGGTTGGCCTGCACTTAGATTTTAGTGTTTGATATCATTATTTTCAAGTTCATAAAACCGGTCGTTTTTAATACGGAGATCGTTTACATTGATGCGGATAAAATAATCGCCTTCATCTTTATTGTAAATATCCGTTTTATTGTTGAGGCAGTAAAGCGTAGTCTGTTTCTGCCCCTCTTCTTTTTGTAATATGATATATTTATTGTTGTTAAATTTCCGAACCTGTTCAGTAGTTACATCTTTAAAATCCTTGCATAGGGAAATTAATTTATCATATTCGGCGGTCGAAATATAGATCGAGAAATCAACCTTTCTGAATTTCTTATTTTTATCGGCAGTAAAAGAAACCACATTATCTTTAACTGTTATGTTTTTAAAGCGATATAAACCGGCAACCTTCGCTTTCGGTATCCTATAAGTGTATAACAGTGTATCTGTCCAGATTTCTTTCTTTTGGAGGGTATCGAAGTGCGAATTTTTCTTGGTAATTACAAAAAATGGCGACCTGGAGAAGAGTGTATCAAGGTTTTCGTTAAAGCTCACCTGATCGATATCAAACACGCCATAATCTTTACCGATATATTTAGGGTTTTGCCTGGTACAGGCCACAAAGACAACTAACAGAGATAAACTGATTAGGCTAAGGTATTTTTTCATTACTTAGTAATTTAGATTGGTTTAAATAAAACAGATAACCGAAATGATGACGAGGAGGAATAAAAACACCATTAGGAAAGAAATTTTACGGTCTTTCTTAAAATACCGCCAGATCTGTTCGAAAATTATGGCCAAAACCCAGATAATAATAATCGCCGCACCTAAGATGATATAACCTACGGGCCCCATGGTGTGCCTGTGTTCGTTGCCTACGCAAAGTGCATGTGGGTTATAGGTGAATTCCATTAACAGATATACCCCGAACAAAGGTATTACCAATAAAGCTAACCGTTCGATTATCTGCCTGGTTAAAGTTTTTCTAGCGTTCATTTATTATTGATCAAGCGTGGATTTAGATAAATACTAAGTTAATTCAATTCCATTAACAGATAAATCCAAAATGTGTTTTTTATCTTTAAGCCGTGAATAAATTTTTCATTTCAGGGCTGTATATCTATCCTATTAAATCGCTGGGCGGCATAAGTCTTGATCAGGCCAGGCTTGAGGAAAGGGGCCTGCAATACGACAGGCGATGGATGCTTGTTGATGAAGAAGGAACATTTATCACACAGCGCAAGTATTTCGAACTGGCTATGCTTGCCGTAAACATTGTTGATGGCAGGCTGGTGATATCGCATAAAACACAGGCAGATCAGCAGGTATCATTTCTGTTGGATGAGGACAATGGAAAAAGTTTTCCGGTTGTGATCTGGAATGATACTGCTATAGGCGTTGAAGTTAGCGCAACCGTAAGCAACTGGTTTTCGGATTTTCTGAAATTTAAAGTGAGGTTGGTAAAAATGCCCGTTACCGAAAAAAGAATGGTCGATCCGAGGTATGCATCGAACGATGAAGTGGTCAGTTTTGCCGATGGTTATCCATGTTTATTGATCGGTCAATCGGCCCTTGATGGACTTAACGAAAAACTTCAGAACGCGGTTAAGATGGACCGTTTCAGACCAAACTTTGTTTTTACCGGTGGAACACCCCATATCGAAGATAGCTTTAAGACCTTTTACATTGGCGAAACTTTATTTTCGGCAGTAAAGCCCTGTGCAAGGTGTGTATTGATCACCATCGACCAGCAAACTGGAGAAAAAGGGCAGGAACCGTTAAGAACACTGGCTGGTTACCGCACCGCAGGTAAAAAAATCTTATTCGGGCAGAACCTTTTGCACCAACATTCGGGAATAATCAAACTGGGCGATGAGTTAAAAGTTGTGGAATGGAAGGTGGAAGAAATGTAAAATGGATGAGGTATGATGGATGATGGAATTAATCTCGGGTTAAAAACCTTAATTTCCCTTAACTTCTTAATAGTCAGAAAAAAACACCATAGTTATAACGTTATAGTATTCTACTCATTATTTTGAACCACCTAAGCCACTTGAGAGCACCTTAGTTCTGTATCATTTTGATTTATCGCCCCCTAAACCCTACGCCTTAAACCTTACACCCTAAACCTAACACCATATATCCCTCAACAGCAACTTAATAGTTACAAACTTTTCCATGCTTTAAACGTTTATTTACGACGCTCCTCACCAAACAAGGGAGCAAAATAGTTTAACGTATTTAACTGATTAATTGCTCCATGACAAAAAAAATCATCATCGCAGTTTTTGCGGTATTTATTGTTTTATCCGGTGTAACCTTCTGGATATTCAACACTTTCGATCAAACCACAAATGAGGCCAATGCCCGTACAGAAGCAGATTTTACCACGGCAAGATTTGTAGCAAAGGAACTTTGGGTAATGGAAAAGAAACAGAACGACCGCGTGCTGATGTCCTATCTCTTTATCAAACCAGAAAAGGAAGACATTAGCCTTCGCTTACCGTGGCAGGGCAATACCGAAGATGAAAAAGCACTGGCCAACAAAATTAAAGAAGGTGATACGGTAGAGGTTAAAGTGCTTAAATCGCAGTTGGCCTCTGCACGTGAGGCTGGCGTGGGCAAAGCCATATCGCGTTTTATTATGGGCGACAAACGTGAGGTTACCATTTTTAAACTTACCGTTAAAAATGAACTGCTGGTAGAAAAAGGCATACACGATTGGGATGAGGCAAAAATAACCTTATTGGGCAGACTAACAGATAACCCCTGGTTATTGCTTATCCCATTCTTTATCCTGATGTATATTATTGGTATAGTTAATCGAAAAAAGGCGAAACAACAACGGGCATAACACTATGGCAAAGTATTATCAGATCAACGATCGATCCATTGTGATCAAACCACTTGTGTTTCTGGTTCCAATTGGTATAGCTGTAATTGCACTGTTTCTATTATTGCCATTGGTGACAATTATAATAATGGTTAAAGGAAATTTTGCAGAAATTGAAGCGAAGTATTTTGCGGGTTATCTGCTTTTAATACCTTTTCTTTTGGCCTGCATGCTTTTTTTCACTTATGGCAGGCGCCAGGTAATTTTTGATTCAACAGCGCAAAACATCAGCCTTAAAACCATTTTTGGCAAAAAACAGTTGATGCGGTTTAACGAGGTAGCCTCAATCGATCCACATATACGCTTCGGACTGGTTTATTACCTAAAAAGCACCAACGACCGTTATGGTAAGGGCTATCGCATCTCTCCTTCTTTTACCGGCGAACAGGATAAAGACAAACAACATTTCGATGCCGTTGTGCTCTCTTCGGTAAATAATATGATCAATTCAATTCAGGAGCTGCCACTTGCAGCAGGGCCAAGTCTGATTGATTTAGGTGTGTTAAACTATTACATCTCGAATGATCAGGGGTATAAATTAAAACGCAGGGGTATATCAAAATTTGTACCGGCACTGATCTTTTTCGGGTTATTTGCCTGCTATTTCTGGTACAACCTATTCACCAGGATACAACCAACCGATAGCGACAAACAATTATCGGCTATCGTATTATTACCAATTGCCATTTTTGTGCTTACCGTTAGTAAAAGGGTAGTTTTTGACCTGAACACCAAAAAAATAAAAGTTTACCGCCTGGGTATATTGTTTAAAAGTTATGCTTTTGATAATTTTGCAGGCTTCAGCATTGTACGAAAAACTTATAACGGGCTTTACAACGGCACTGATGTACGTTTAAAATTCAATAAAAAAACAGGCACATCCGAACTCACCCTGGCCGATTTTGGGAAGACTAATCCAATAGAAGATTTCATTGCTGAAACCGAGTTTGTATTGAAAAAAATGAAAAAACCGTGAAAGAAATATTAATTGAACAGGCAGCGAAAAAAGATTATCAGGAACTGATTACAATATGGGAAAGCTCGGTAAGGGCAACACATCATTTTCTTTCCGAAAGTGATATTGTTACTTATCGGGAGTTGATTTTAGACCAATATTTTGATCAGGTACAGCTTTATAGCGCCAAGGAAGACGGGAAAATATCAGGTTTTATCGGAATCAGTGGCGAAGCGATACAAATGTTGTTTATCCATGCTGATGCAAGGGGAAAAGGACTGGGCAAAAAGCTTATCGATTTTGTCAAGAAAGAACATGGCATTAATACAGTTGACGTAAACGAACAGAATGATCAGGCAGTAGGTTTTTACGAAAAGTTGGGTTTTGTAACTGTTAGCCGCAGCGAACTGGATGATGCAGGCAAACCTTACCCGATACTATCGATGGAGCTGAAAACTACTTTGTAACTGATATTGAATGTTACCATCAGCCGCCAATCCAGCATTTACTAGGGATCGAATTAACCGTCAGACGTTTCCATCTGACGGCAAGATTTAATTATACGTTAGGCTAAATGAAGAGAAATCGGCATCCTGACTAACACTTCCTTTAAAATGAAGGCCAATACGTGGACTTCTATCCCATTGTGGTAAAAAATTAACGGTTATTTTTTCCTGGACAGGTACATTTTGCCATTCTTTATTGCCTTCTCTGAAAAATACAAGCAGGCTTAAATCATCGGCAATTTTCATTTTAAGCCCAACCGGAACTGTTATTGAAGTTTTTGCTTTCGAAAGCACCGTTCTTACTTTATTTTCTACTTTCCAGAATTCTATTTCATTTCCAGATATGCCAATACCTATTGCTGCGCCTGCATCGCCATAATATACCAGACCTTTTAACGCGGTATTGGTATTGGTTACTGTTGTAGTGGCTTCAAAAGCTCCCGATACCGGCCTCATAGTTAATGCTATCCCGGCAAGGTTGTCTTTATTGATACTTCCTGATAAATGAAGCTGGCCGTTCTGTTGCAAAATTTTTGGTGTCGAATTTCTAAAATCCCATTGCCATCTTTTATCAACTGCTGGCTTAGCAAACACTAATTTAAGATCCTGATTAACTGCCGGACCGGATAGTTCTTTAAGTAACGGCCACCCACCTTTTTCCGACCAGTTTAACTGTGCAAGCATGCCCTGCCTACCTGAAAAAACATTCGACTTTTTATTATAAGCATGGTATAGGTAGTTTATTTTTCCATTTGCTGCTTTTACAAAAGTACCGTGTCCTGAACATTTCCAGTATTCGTTTTCCATTAAAAGCGGGTTGTTTTCATATTTTTCATAAGGCCCCTTAAACGATTTCGATCTGGCCACCCTTACATTATAACTGCACTGTGCACCACAACAGTTTCCGGCAGAATAGAAAAGATAATAATATCCACCATTTTTTAAGATGCTCTGCCCTTCCATGCCTATGCGTTCATCGTCTTTGAGCAACGAAAAAGGTTCTCCTTCTACTTTAAGCCCGTTTTTAGATAATTTATAAGCTAAAATTTCAATCGGTCGTTTGTCCAATCCATAAGCTTTAAACGTGATATAACGCGTATCGCCATCAGCATAAACAAAGGCGTCGATTGCTTCCTTTCCATAATCGATGATGATGCCCTGATCAACAAAACCCCTGTTGGGATATTTGGATGTAGCTACCCCGATATAAGAAACGTTGTCTTTTTTCCGTCTTGCGGTATAATAAAGGAAATAAGTATTGTCGTGATAATCGTATTCAGGCGCCCAAAATGAACCCGATGTCCATTCAGGAGCCTTATCAAAAATATATCCCGATTGTTTCCAGTTCAGCAGATCTTTCGAAGTATAAACAGGAAAATGCGGTGCCCATTCCGAAGAGGTACCCACAGCATAATACTGGTTATTTGCCCGGATGATGGTAGGATCGGCAAAATCTCCTGCAATTACCGGTTCTATGGGCGTTTGCGCGGATAAAAGATTTGCTGTTAGGAGTAATTTAAAGATTACAGCTAATGCGATATAATAAGGGAGATTGATTTTCTTTATCATGGATTATTGATTTACCGTCATTTCGATCCGATAGCTATCGAATGGAGTGAAACGAAATGGAGAAATCTACCTCGATAGATTTCAGCAAAATGTCGTCATTGCGAGGCACGAAGCAATCCTACAACGATCGCTGCTAGCGAAAGCATTAAGATTGCTTCGTCGGCTGAAAAAGCCTTCTCGCAATGACGGAACTATTTATTTACCGGCACGTTAATCTGATACAGTTTATCGTGCAGGGCTTTCATCTGTGCTTCCGAAAATTTAATATCTTTTCTGTCGTAGGTCATTAAACCGTTCGTTTCTACTTCTACATCGGTAGTTTGAGTATAAACCCCGGCCGAAAGTCCTAGAGGGATCAATTGCTCTAAACGTTTGGTAAATTCAGCATATTTATTGAACAAATCACCTTTATTTTTAAAGCTCTGGTATCCCCAGTTGTTTTTCTGTTGCCATACATGGCCATCGATCGGAAGACCTAAACCACCAAACTCGCCCAATACAAGCGCGTAATCCTTCCCGAAATAATCAGGACTTGGCATTGCCGGGTGTGGGTAATTATGCAGGTCGATGATATCGCCAACCGGATGGAAATTACCTCCACTGGCTGTATTTACCAATCGCGATGGATCTTTTTCTTTTGTCCACTTGGCAATTTCTACCGTTTTAAACTGTCCCCAGGCTTCGTTAAACGGTGTCCAAACTACAATAGATGGTACATTGTAAAGTGCATCGATAATGGCATTCCACTCTTTTTTATAATAACCTTCTGATTCGGCAGTTCTGTTTTTATCCGAGCCATGGTCTAAAATACCCGGACGGTTTTCCCAGCCGTTACCCAAATCGCCACTTGGCATATCCTGCCAAACCAGCATTCCGGCCTTATCGCAATAGTAATACCAACGTGCAGGTTCTACCTTAATGTGTTTCCTGATCATGTTGAAACCCATTTCCTTTGTTTTATCGATATCGAACTTTAAAGCGGCATCGGTTGGAGCGGTGTATAAACCATCAGGCCACCATCCCTGATCTAGCGGACCAAACTGGAAAACAAATTCGTTGTTCAGCAACATGCGCTGTATACCATTCTGATCTTTGCCGATAGAGGTTTTGCGCATCGCGAAATAACTTTTCACCTCATCTGCTTTTTTGCCTTTTGATATCAATTCTACTTTTAAATCGTATAAAAATGGATTTTTCGTACTCCAAAGTTTAGGATTGGCAATTTTTAAAGTAATGTTGCCACTACCGTCGCCGGTTTGCTCAGCAACTTTTGTAGTACCATCCCAGGCCGAAACTTTAACCTGATCGCCCGCAGCTGCCCCTGTTAAAAATGGTGTAACGGCCAACGATTGCTGATCAATATCAGGCGTAACCTTGATGTGGTCGATATGTGCTTTGTTTACGGCCTCAATCCATACGGTTTGCCATATACCGGTTACCGGAGTATACCAGATACCTTCGGGCTTTTTTACCTGTTTACCTCTTGGCTGAGGACCTTCGTCTGTCGGATCCCAAACCTCTACGGTTAAAGTCTGGTTGCCGCCTTTATTTAAAAACGGGGTAATATTAAAGCTAAAAGGATCGAAACCACCTTCGTGTTTGCCTACCTCTTTACCGTTAATGCTTACGGTAGATCTCCAGTCAACCGCACCGAAATGGAGCAGAATCTCTTTGCCCCTCATATTTGAAGGAACAGTAAATACAGTTTTATACCATAGTAAACTGTCTTTACCAACTGTTTTACCCACACCGGAAAGTGCCGATTCTACAGCAAAAGGAACTAAAATTTTACCCTGGTTAATGGCCGGACGCTGCGATTTTTCGGAAATGGCGTAATCCCAAAGTCCGTTCAGGTTTTTCCAGTTACCGGTACGTTCAAACTGCGGACGCGGGTACTCGGGCAGCACGCTTTTAGGGTTAACCTGCTCAGCCCATGGTGAGGAAATTTTCCCTTTTACTATGCTCCACGAGTTGTTCTGCTGCTGTGCGGATAGGGAAAGTGAGAGCCCCAGCAGCGATAAGAAAATAGATACTTTTTTATTCATTGGTTTAAAATTTGTGTGTTAGGTTGGGTTTAGCAATGTAATTTAACTAGTTGAGCGCAAAATGAATGTCATTCTGAGCCTGTCGAAGGATAATCATTTGTTTTCAGCTATTGAGAGGTCTTCGACTCCGCTCAGACTGACAACTGATTCCGCCCTTACTGATAATTTTGTTTATTTGTTATTGAGTTTTTTGATCAGGTTAACTTCATTTTAAGCTTGCGCTCGTTTCCAAA
>NZ_DJDT01000028.1 GCF_002432345.1 Pedobacter sp. UBA5917 | reverse complement strand
CAGGCCGATGTTGTGGCCGCAGGTGCCGAAGTCTGACTGCCCCAGCCACCAGCTGCTGCTGCGGGAGATCCCCAGCTGCTGCTGCCCGAGGTATCGCCAATGTCTGAAAGGTCGGAAGGCGGAAAGGTTTTTAATTTAACCTGGCTTTCAATCGGTGATATTTCTTTAAGCGAATCCCATATGCCCCTGTATTCGCTCAATAATTCTTTACCCATTGATGAGGGGTAAGACCATTTTAGCGTATGGGGTTCGTGGCCTTCCATAAATAACTGTGCATACACATGGAGGAGCAATGTGCTTAAATAGGCGGTTTTGTAACTCTTATCAATCTGCTGGGTAGACCATTTCATGTTGTACACCAGCTCGGCCCTGCCAATGCGGTTGTAACCTAAAATATAGCGGTTATTCTCTGCATTTTCGATAGGCAGATTTTTTTCAAAACAGGGAAAACCACCTTTTACGGCCTGGGCCATTAACGAGTTAACCTGGATATTGCCCTCGTTTACTACCCTTCTCGAATCGTGTATGGTGAGTACAGATTTAATGGAATTGGTGAGGATTTCGTCGTTCTGGAAAAAGAAGATTTCATCTTCCACCGCTGGTCTTTCGTCGTTGTTTTTGCTATCTGTTGCCAGTAATGATACCCTTTTGTTGGTGAGTTTCAGGTTTTCGCAAACCTCGTTCCGCTGATCGGAAAAGTAAGCGATAGAAGAATTTGTACTGCCAAAATCGACACCTAAAAAAGCCGGCGACAATGCCCTTGGTGCGTTTAACATATTGATGGGTAAAGCCTGTGTATTGCCCGATCCATCGTAACGGATAATTCCAAAACCACAATCAACACCTGCATGTGCAAACTTCACACCTTTAAAAGGTTTATTGCTTTCGTATATCTCGTATTTATATTTATTATCAGCTACCGCATTATTAGATGCAATGTGCAACTGCGCTTTAATATTGCCATATTTTTCGGGAATTACTGCTGCCTTTCCGTTATTGGCGAGGTATAAAGGAGTGCCCTTTTCATCCAGTACGATCCTGAAAAAATCGTCGTCAACATTTCCGATAAATGGCGTAGCCTGAAATTTGGCATCATTATGCGGTACTTCCGAATAAAGAAAATAACGGTTCCATTGTTTGGAAATAAAATTTGGCCACATTAAAATGTCCTTACCACTTATCGATTCGGAAGTGACCCTGTAAATTACCTCTTTTACAATTTCGTTTCCGGTTTCGGTATACAGCTTTAACTGAACAATTAAACGTTCGCCATCTTTATCCGTTGGGTCGTAAATGGCGCTGATCCGCGATTTTACATTCGATGATTCCGAAATACCCGCCAATGCATCAAGTGTGGCACCAAAAACATTTAGAGCCAGCGGTGTTAATGGCAGGGTAAAATAAGCATAACTGTTCAGCTGCCCTTTGGTTTCGGCCGCCAATAACAATATGGGTTTCGATTTCAGGAAATTCCGGGTTTCCATGCCCTCCCTGCCAAAATCGATCTGCGCAATTTCGATGGTATCCGGAAGCAGTAAATCTTTTGGATCGAACAGGATACTTCCTTCTTTCGTTTCGTTGTAGATAATTCCCTCCGAACCGAATAACGCTGTAGAGTAGTTAAAAAGAAGGCTAAAAGGGTAATTGAACAGCGAGCCAACTTCGGGCGGAGTAGATTTATCAAGTTTTGGGTAGCCTTTTGCCTGCTGATAAATCACCATATCGTTCATCCAGGCCTGGATACAGGTAGAAATATTTCCATACTCCGGCCTGATCAATTCTTCTACGCCTGCATAATTTAACCGGAACCTTTCAATGTTTTCTAAAATGTGTTTGGCATAACCGTATAGGGTAAAAAGTTCCTGTGCACTGATTTCCGACTGTAAAGGATCAATAAATTTTCCGTTCTGCACGTTAATGAAAGGAAATTTTTCCCTGATCTGATAGGAAACGGAAGTAAACACAAAACTATCGGGAGAGGTTCCGCCGATTACAGTGCCCTTGAACGAAATTACATCGATAAAAGGCACTTTATCGGCATTATTTGCCAATGATTGATCGCACCATAATGGTTTACGCTCAAACAGCATATTGCCAAATGCACCGATAGGTTCGTAAATGTTTGTTGTGGTATTTAAATGTTCTCCATCTGTATAAGATAGATGGATTCTATTTGCTTCTATATCTTTATAGTTTAAAGCTATACAGCTGATCAATCCTTTCCATTCGCTGATCAGTGATTTATAGAAGAGCATCAAACCCGATGTTCCGGCCTCTTTATCACGGATATTATCCAGGGCACTTTTAAATAAATTGGCCCTTGCAAATACCGATGGTATGCCCGATACAATGGTTCCGATATTAACAGAGGAATTACCGTCCTGGTCTACTGCAATTTCGGGTATCAGGATGTTTTTTGTAAATACTTCAAGCTGGGGGATTTTATCCCAGGCAAATTCGACTCCGTTCGGCTCTGTTTTGGGATGGACTTTTATCGCCAGTGCTTTGATTCTTTTATCCAACATGGTGCTTTAGTTTATATCGAAGTTTTGTGAAATGGTAAGTGCATTAAAAATGTGCGCAAGGAATTTCTCTTTGGTGGTATTTACTTTCTGCTCCTCTTTGGGGTTGGTGTTGATCAGTTTTTCAACAAAAAGATCATAACGGTCCCTAAAAAGGCCCCCTTTGCTCCAGTGGTGTTTTTCATCTAGGAAAATGGTTCCAACATCCAGTTTTTTTAGTTCGGAAGGGTTATCCGGAAAGGCCTTGCTATCAAAAAGGAACCTGCCGGGTGCAACGGAGTTTCTCACTTGATAAAGCCAGCCCGGTATAAATCTGGCATCTTTAAAGGTGTAGGCAAAAAGTTTGAAATATTCGTTGATATCTTTACACTCCGCATCGGTAATGGTGCTGTACTGGTTGAGTTTTTGGTTTTCGCACTGTTTTATAAAACCTTTTATACCGCCATCATCAAAAGCTCCGCCGTTTTTGGTTAAAGAAATATGCGCAAGGGAGAAGAACGCGCCCAGTTTGTTTACGAATATTTCGCCCGATTTATTTTCGTTGCCTATAAAGTCGTCGAAAGAGAAGTTGAACGAATTATCTTTAAATTCTACCGCTTTATAGAGGTAATCGGCCTTTGCGCTGTTAAAACCATCGTTTCGCGTAAAAAAATCGTAAGCTGCACAGGCACATAACAGTTCGGTAATGTGGCATGGATTTTTCTGTTCGCTGCCACCGGTTATGGTTTGATTGGAAACATTGTTGCCATCAATTTTTTTGCTTTCTATCGGCCAGCCGATATGGTATAGCAGTTTATAACACTTTTGGACGGTTGGATCGCTCTGGTAAAACTGCAGTGCTGCCTGACTGTTTAGCGGGAAGAACGACGAATCGGCAATTACGCTATTGGCTTTACTGGCTTTCTGTTTATCATCGGGTTTATTAAAAGTGAAATACTCTGTTAATAAGGTAGAACCGAATTTAGCTTTGGCGAAATCGATACTGGCATTGCCATTGGAGCGGATTTTTACGAAATCCTGTAAGGCCTTGGGGATTACCGGAATAGCCGATGCACCTGTGCCGCCAAATATAGATCCGAAAATAAATACCCTTGCATTTGCTCCTGCGCTTTCCAGTTTACCCATAAAAGTATCCAGTTCGCGTTCCTGCGATTGTACTGCAGCACCTTTGATGATGTTGCGGGCGGCTTCTACTATGCCATGGTACATCAGCATAGAGCCGAGGTGAGTTTGTGCCCGGTAACCATGATCTAAAGCAAACTCCTGTACCGAACCATTGTCTAAAAACAGGTCTGATATTAATTTATTAGCTTTTTGCTGTTCGGGCGAACCAGTGGTAATTTTGCTGATGTTTTTATAGGTTTCCCTTCCAGGGCCTGCATAATTGGTGAAAAACCGGTGTAAATTCAGTTTTGCCGAAAAAAAGGTATTGGCATTTGGCGTTCCACCTACGCTGGTACCCGTTGTTTTAACCCGGTTGTAAAGGCCGATCAGTTCTTCAACCCGGCCTTTATTCCCGTTATTCTGATCGGTATCGAGTGTGAGTATTTCGATTTCCTGATTATCGAACATACCTATTCCACATAAGTGGGTAAAGGCTTCCAAACAACGCATTCCGGTACCACCTATGGCGATTACGAATAATTTATCCATTTGATTTTTTTATTAAAGGATCAAAACCAGTGTCCGATTTTACCGGTTGCAAATACTTTGCTCAATACAAAGCCGATAATGATGTAGAGGACGAAACCGATAGCTGTGCCTATACTTAGGGCGGTTACATAATTATTTACGACCATGATGTTTGCATCAGGCTTGAATGCATAATAGCCCAGTAAATAACATACTGCCGGATTTAAGATGGCCAATACCCAAAACCAGGTTTTGCGTGCTTTGGGATCTTTAGGGTTGCTGCCTCCCTCAAACTTGATGGCGTTTGCAATAAGGGCCGATAACAGAAGAAAGATCAAGGCGGTAATGATTGAGATGATGTAAGCTGAAGTTGATTCCATTTTAGAATTTATTTTAATGATTTTAGGTTACTGTTTGGTTTTGATGTAGTAAGTGTATACCACTTTATCAACAGGTTTAATTTCCTGTAAAGTGTTTTTAATCGATTCTGATAAAGCGGTATTAGGTGTGTTTTTGGCATTTACCCATTCGAATTTGGCCATTTTTGCGCCCTGTAGATTAGGTGTGGCCGTATTTGATACAATATCTACCCTGATCAGCGCTTCGGGATTGTGGATGTTGGATACACTGAATTTAGGATCGAAAGAAACACCAAATTCTACATGTTTTGGGTTTGATGCCCTGGTATTGGAAAAAAGGGTTTGGTTGAGGGTAAACACCTCGTTGAGCGGGCTTGGGGCCTGTGCTTTATAAATCCACTGTTCCTTTAATTTTCCATCGGTATTGTAACAGGCAAGTGCAATTGCATCCTTTTCCTGTTCAGAAAATTTGGCTTCGCCATTACTCCCTTTGGTTAATTTGGGCTGGTGTTTTTTAGCTTCTTCTGCTTTTGCAAAATTTTCGAAATCGGTGCTTGCATCCGAAACTTTCACACTGAAATTTCCGAAAGTATAACTATCATCATTGCTGAGATCGATAAAAAGTTTTCTGAAGAAATCGTTAAACTGGTTTTGACCGGCATAGGTGCTATGCAGTTGATCTATGCTTTTCCAATCTAAGCCGAGTGGATAAAACTCAAAGCGATGTCCGTTTTTAAGCCCATTGATATAACTTTCTTTTAAATCGAGTACATTTTTCGCTTTGTCCGATTTAGCACTTTCGTCATAAAAAATGCCACCTGATTTTTCTGAAGGATACCCGGTTGATAACTGATAGGTGCTGTTGGATAAATCGAATCTGGTGGTTGCAGGGGCAAGTTTCGATTCTAATTTAGAAATCAAGCTGCCTGCATCTGCATTGCCACGGCTGAATATGGTGAAATAAAGGTGTTTGTTAACCTTGCCTTCTTTATAATCGGCAATAAAAAAATGGACAGCATTTCCTTTTTCGAGCCATTTAGAGAAAGGTATTTTTAGAAAGGCCGTATTGGTAACTTCTATGTTTTTTTGCCATTCCTCAAAATCGGTAATCAGAAGCGCATCGCTATTACCGGCAACAATTTTTTCTACCGTTGATTGCAATGGCGCCCAAATATCAACATATTGTTTTGGGTCGCTTACCTGTTGCCCCAGCTCGGTAGTATTGGATACGTTGAGCAATGATATTTTGTTGGAACCCAATTTGTAAACCTCAAACTGTTGGGCCAGAATGGTGTTAAAGCAGGCCGACATCATGCCTTTAATAGCTGGATCACTGAAAGCCTTATTTATACCAGACGAAAAATCGATGTAAAGTGCTGGTGTGCCTTTTTTAATTTCGTTGCCCGGAACAATAGTGTTATGGTATGCTTCGATACGTTTCCCCAGATCCTGATCATAAAAGTTGAAATTTGTTGCAGCGAATGGATCTTCTGATGGTGATCCTCCAGAACTTTTACAAGCCGAAATTGCAAATAGTCCCAATAATCCCATTATCCTGAAAAAGTTCAGGGTATTGCCTGTTTTCATAATTTATACATTTAATGCTTTTAGTTATTGTTTAGCTGATCAAAAGTATAGGCACAGAAACGGCAATCCTTACGGAAAACCGTAAAGCGGAAATTATGGGAATAAAAAATTGAGATGATGTTTAATTCACAGAATTATTTATGTTTAATTCTGCATTCTATAAAGCTCAGTTGATTCAAGTAGTTATAAAAAATAAAGACTGCATGGTATAATTTACCACCTAAGTCACCTGAGAACACCTAAGCTATTTAGGGGCACAGGCCAATCGCACATCTGCGAATTGCTAGCTTAACCATATAAATAAATAATAGCCCCATAAGCTTATATGTTCCTTAAATGCCTTATATGGTGACAAAAAATGCTTTAATTTTAACCATTCTGCTTATTATTTTAATTCTGCATTCTATAAAACTCAGTTGATCTGAGGTGAATCAGGTGGTTATAAAAATAAAGATTGCATGGTATAATTTGCCACCTAAATCACCTGAGAATGCCTAAGCTATTTAAGGGTACAGGCGAATCACACATCTGCGAATTGCTGGCTTAACCATATTGTAATATAAGGGCACCTAAGCTTATATGTTCCTTAAATGCCTTATATGGTGATAAAAAATGCTTTAATTTTAACCATTCTGCTTATTGTTTTAATTCTTCATTCTATAAAGCCCAGTTGATCAGAGGTAACTTAGGTGGTTATAAAAATAAAGATTGCATGGTATAATTTACCACCTAAGTCACCTGAGAACACCTAAGCTATTTAGGGGCACAGGCCAATTGCACATCTGCGAATTGCTGGCTTAACCATATAAGTAATACAAGTGCATATAAGCTTATATGATCCTTAGATGGTGATAAAAAGTGGAATGATTTTTTGGTCTGTCGGCTTTGGTATTTATGCTCCCCGCTTATCGCCAAACGCCCTCCGCCTCACGCTTCATTACCTTATTCCTTTGTATCAATAACCGTCTCATATAACCGGTCAAGGACAGTTTTTCAACCAGCCACCCTAAAATGCCAAAAGGAGCTTTAAACTCAAACACATCGGTCATTTCGGTTTGTGTACCAATGGTTTTAAATAGATGTTGGTGATGAAGCTTTTTAAACGGACCTTTAATCATTTCATCGGTAAAAGCGTTCGGGTAATCAAAAGCTGTAATTTTATTGGTCATTTCGAAGTAAATGCCAAAATGTTTGGCCTTCCAGGTAACCGATTCATTTAAATTGATCAATCCATTTACTTTGCCTGCTATGGCCTGCTCTCGCGAATGATGCATAGATTGCATATGAAGATCAATATTCCTTGCCAGATCGAAGCAGCGCTCAATCGGTGCATTAATCAATGTTTTTAAAATGATTGTAGGCATAATTAACGATTTTGTAATATGCTTAGCGGTTGGCGCCAGGCGGTTTACGTTTATCATCCGGTTTCCAGGCGAGACATATTGATCAACGTTTTAAAGGATGGATGGCATCAGCTTTAGTCTTTCCTCTTTGGTCTTTCTGCTTTAGTCTTTCAGCTTTCAGCTTTGGTCTTTTTACTTATTTCCCTGCGCCCAGCGCTCAGCGCCTCCATTGCCTCACCCACTTCCCTATATTTAAATTCAAAACCACTGTTTAATAATACGGTTGGTTTAACCCACCTGCTTTTTAAGATCAGTTCCGTTTCGGTGCCGATAATTTTTGCACCAATGGCCAGTAGCCATGCAGGTGTAGGTAAACCAAAACCAACGCCAAAAGCTTTCCGCATGCTGTGCATAAAAACATTGTTTTTAACTGCATTTGGTGCGGTGCAATTTACCACACCTTTTATTTCAGGATGGTTTAATAACCAATCGATACTACGGGCAGTGTCTTCCTCATGTATCCAGCTCATATATTGCCCGCCGTTGCCCTGTTTACCGCCCATGCCCAGCTTTACAAGGTTGAGCAATCGCGGAAAGGCACCATCATGTAGACCCATTACAATGCCCATCCTGAGTGCTATTTTCCTTGTTTTAGGTGTTTCGTTTTCAAAAAAGCTGCTTTCCCAGGCTTTGCATACTTCAACAGAGAAACCTTTGCCTATTTCGCCCATAAATTCATCCTGCGCATGATCTTCTGCATGGCGGTAAATCGTTGCAGATGTAATATTGATCCAAAGTTTAGGAGGGTTTTCCAGTGTGTTGATTGCCTTGCCCAATAAACGGGTGGGGATCAGTCTTGAGTCGAAAATCTCCTTTTTGTTCTGCTCTGTATACCTGCAGTTTACATTTTTACCACAGAGGTTAACCAACAGGTTGGTGCCTGATAAATTATTAACCCAATCGCCCATCGTTTTTCCATCCCATAGCAAGGTTTTAATATTGCCATTATCGGCTTTTGGTTTTCTGGCTAGAATAATGACTTCATCGGCAACTTGACTAAAGTATTTGGCCAATACATTACCTAAATAACCATTGCCACCTGCGAGTACAATTTTTCCGTATTTCATGATGTTATAATAAAAAGATTAAACCCAAAACCATTAAGCGGTAAAATGCCCAGCTGATACTCATCAACCATCCCAGTTTTAATAATTTGCTCCTGCGGATATGTTCTAAAAACATCAGTCCTGCAACCATTAAAAAATACAGGATAAAAAAGACAGGTTGTACATCAAAGTACTTTGCCAAAACCAGCATTGGTAAGAGCAATAATGAACCTGCAAAAGAAATGGTCATCATGTTGCCCAGGTAATCCCAGAGTTTTTCTTTCCGGTAAAAAATAATAATAGCAACCTGGAAGAATAACTGTCCGCCACAGATTAAATATTCGCGGTATTTGCTTCCCAACGGTACAAAATCGGTTAACAAATGTGCATAGCCAGTTAATATATAAGCCGTAACCAACCAGGTAAAAAGTAGGTAAGCAATACGGTAATGGATTTTAAAAGTAGGCTGTATGGTATTTTCCTTGACCGCTGCGGGTATAATTACCTTACGGTTGTAAGAAATAAAAGCATAAAATTTCTGCATCAGGTAAATAAACGGACTGAACATAAATAGAGGTTTGAAAAAAGGCATGGCATTGGCGATAATTTTGAACAGACTTTGAATGCCATAAGTTACTTCTCCATTTTCGGTGTTTAAGAGGGCAATTTCGTTGGCTGACCGCTGCCTGTCTACCAACGGACAAATATCATGTGGCATTTCCTGATAAGCCGTTCTGCCACCTTTTGCCAGCATACCAGTTTTAACAAAAGCCTTGGTATAGGCATAACACATCGGGCATTCATTGTCAAATAAAATCACATGGTTTTTTAGCGTTTTCATTTTATTTAAATTTTAATACTTTCAGTAAATTATGAAACATTGATTTAAAAAATTAAGCCGAACTATTGGTAAGGCTTTTTTGGGGTTTAGGGTTTAAGGTTTAAGGCGTAAGGTTTAGGGTAACTCTGTCTTGATACTATAATCTTGAAATTTGCTACTCCAATCTAGCTTACCCAGTCTCACATCTCCAATCTAGTGTCTCACATCTCTATTTAAACACCTTCAATATCGAACCCCAGAACCAGCTTTCGTCTGCCTTTAACATCGTTTCTAAAGTTTTATCTACGTTTCCGGCGAGTTTGTTAATGTCTTTAATCGATTTCTGGAAAGTTTTAAATTCAGGGTCTTTTTCGTCACCTTTTACCGCAGAGAGTTCGTTTAATACCTTTAAAACAGGTTCAAGTTCTCTTTTTTTACGTTCTTTAGCTACCTGACGGGCAATATTCCATACATCTTTATCTGCAAAAAAATATTCTTTACGCTCACCGGCCTTATGTTGCTTTTCGATCAGTCCCCAACCAATCAGGTCGCGGAGGGTCATGTTGGCATTCCCCCTCGAAATACTGAGCTGCTCCATAATTTCTTCAGTGGTAAGTGCTTCCGGCGAAATCAACAGCAGCGCATGTACCTGTGCCATGGTGCGGTTAATTCCCCATTCAGAGCCTAATTTACCCCAGGCTTCTATAAATTTTAATTTTGCTGCTGCCAATTCCATATACAAATATAACTATATTTTTAAACTTTCAAAAATTATTGAAACTTTATTTTATTTGAAAATGTTTACTGCTTATGCTTTAATTCTTCGAGTACATTTTGCCAGTTATGCTGTCCGCCGCTTACCTTTTGTAAAAGGTCTTTTTGCGTTGGGTCAAAATAAACCGATAGTCTTAAAACAGGCAAAGCCAGGCCCGGTTTAAACATGCTTCCCGGGGCAAAACCAGGCTCGTTGTTTTTTGCCCTGTCGCGATCGAACTTAACTTTTGTATTTACATACTCTTCGTGCTGTTTTTCGCCCTTAATGTACGGGATGAGCCATTCTACCGATTTTTTGATCGACGATTCTTTCGGCGATTCGTAGGTATAAAAGTTCGTGCTGTTTGCCCTATCGATCATAATCGCCAGCTTCAGCATCGGTTCCAGGTCGTAAATGTGGTAATGCATGGCATCGCGCTCTTTAAAATCAAGGCTCGTACCGTCGGCATATAAATTAATATTGATGTGGCTTTTCAGGTTATCAATCGCCCATTTAACCAATTCCTGATTGTTTAGCGCATAACCGATTTCGCCAACTTCTTTTAACCGGTGCGCATTCCAGTTGTTAATGGCCGTTCCCCTTCCGGGTTTCATGCGTTTGCTGTTAATTTCTGCCCATGCGGTTTCGCTCAGCCATTTTTCGATCTCTTTTTTAGCCGTAGCCGGAATGTCGGTTTTAATCAGGTCGTAAGCTTCAACCGCCGGATCTAAGTTGGTATCATCAATGGGATCGCCATTGGGTTTATTGTTTTTTGCCCATGCGGAAAGAAATTCTACACATTTGTTTAAATATTTTTGATCTCCGGTAATCCGGTAGGCCAGGGCCAGTGTAAACATTTTGTTCATATCGGCCAGGGCCTGCTGCGTTTTCACTTTCTTCGGATTACCCTTTAATAAACCTTCTGTTCTGATGGTATCTATTGGGTTGGGCTGATCTTCAAGGTATATTAATGCCGATTTTTCGAAGCCCTGATACAGTTTTTGGGTTTCTGTATCGTTTTTGATGGCACTTTTCAGCTTTGCGGTTTCATTGCTATTTAAACTTACAATCTGCCCGAACGAAACAAAAGATAATGAGGCAAATGCGATTGTAACAACAAACTTTCTCATAATAAATGGGTTGAATTTTGATTCTCTGCTACAAATCTAATTTTTTATTCAGCATGCATTTAATTTATTCCTTTTTTATACCGCCCAAATTTTTATTTTTGACGTTCGTTTAAACTTAAACAAACCTTAATGAATAACTGGTTTAATAAAAATGGCATACACCTGGCCATTATTGCATTTTTTGTAGTCATTACTTTTGCCTACTTCAGTCCTGTTTTGCAGGGAAAAGCGCCACAGCAGGGCGATGTTTTGCAGGCCAAAGCCATGCAGAAAGAAATTATGGATATTAAGGAAAAAGATGGCAAAGGGCCACTTTGGACCAACCAGATGTTTGGCGGTATGCCCGCTTACCAGATCTGGGTGCAGTATCCGCTTAACATTACCACTTATGGTATCGATGTAATTAAAGGTGTGTTCCCTGATCCTGTTGGGACAGTGGTATTATACCTTTTAGGTGCTTATTTATTATTCTGTGTATTGAGGATAAACCCCTGGCTGGCAGCTGCGGGTGCCATAGCCTTTGCATTTACCTCATATAACTTTATCATTATAGCAGCAGGGCATAGTAATAAGGCCCTGGCCATTGGATTTTTTGCCCCTATTTTGGCGGCCATTATTCTTACTTTAAGGGGTAGGTATTTGGTTGGTGGAAGTTTATTGGCATTATTTATGGCCCTTGAGATCCGTTCGAACCACATCCAAATGACCTATTATTTATTTATAGCGTTATTTATTTTGGGCTGTATTGAGCTTTACCATGCCATTAAAGCAAAACAGCTTGCCACTTTTGGTAAATCCGTTGCTTATATCGTTGCAGGTATTTTTCTTTCGGTTCTGGTAAATGCAGGTACCTTATGGACAACTTACGAGTATGGTAAGGAAACCATCCGTGGTAAATCTAATTTAACTACCGATAAAGCAGAACCTGCAACAGGTTTAGATAAAGCTTATGCTTACCAGTGGAGCCAGGGTGTTGGCGAGAGTTTTACTTTCCTGATCCCTAATTTATATGGTGGTGCCAGCGGCGGACAGCTAGATCCTAACGGAAAGTTTATTAAGATTTTGCAAGATGGAACGGTATCAAATGCACTTGCCCCAATTTATGGACAGGAAACAGAAAAAGCTTTAAATGCAATTGCCCAAAATGCAGGATCCAATTACTGGGGAGATAAACCAGGTACTGCTGGCCCTTATTATTTTGGCGCTATCATCTGTTTCTTATTTGTTTTTGGTTTATTTATTGTAAAACACCGTTGGAAATGGTGGATATTGGGAAGCAGTGTTTTGTTGTTGTTTCTTTCATTCGGACAGAACCTACCATTTATTTCCGACATCTTTTTTGATTATCTACCGGGTTACAATAAATTCAGGGCAGTAGAATCTATTCTGGCAGTAGTTGGTTTGTTGGTTCCTTTGTTGGCCATTTTAGCTGTTAAAGAAGCCCAGGAAGGTAAATACGATCAAAAATACCTGGTTCAGCGCCTTACCTGGTCGGCTGGGATTACCGGAGGCTTTGCACTTTTAATTGCCATTGCCCCGACAGCATTTTTTAGCTTTACCAATGCTACGCAAACCCAGTTAACAGGATGGTTAAATCAGATCACACAAAATAATACCTCGTTAACAGCTCAAATTCTCGACGCTGTTAAATCCGACAGGGTAAGTTTGGCACGTACTGATGCTTTACGCTCGTTATTGTTTATCGCAGTTGGTTTTGCGATTACATGGGCTTTTATCACTAAAAAAATGAACATGCAACTGGCTTTCGGCTTGTTGGCTTTGTTTGTTTTGATTGATTTATGGCAGGTAGACCGCCGTTACCTGAACAACCAGAATTTTGTAAGCAAATCTGATTTAAATAACCACTACCAACCGAGGGATGTAGATAATTTTATCTCTGCCGATAAAGATCCAAACTTCAGGGTTTTCGATTTATCGTTAGGCGATCCGTTTAAAAGTGCCGAAACTTCTTACTTCCACAAAACGGTTGGTGGTTTCCACTCAGCAAGGTTAAAACGTTTCCAGGAACTGGTAGATAACCAGATGACGAAAAGCATCAATCAGGACGTATTGGATATGTTGAACACCAAATACATCATTACACAGGATCCTCAAAATGGATCGTACAAAATGCAGCGCAATGCAACCGCTGCAGGTAATGCCTGGTTTGTACAAAGTGTGCAGTTTGCCAAAAATGCCGACGAGGAAATGAAAGCCATCAGTAGTTTCGATGCAAAAAAAGAAGCCATCGTTGACGAAAGCTTTAAAAATTCGATCGATACCAAACGTTTGGGTACCGGCCAGGAAGGTTTTATTAAATTAACCACCTATAACCCTGACCATTTAACCTACGAATATTCTACAGCCAAAGATGCAATTGCCGTATTCTCGGAAATTTATTACAACAAAGGCTGGAAAATGTATATTGATGGTGTAGAAAAACCATATTTCAGGGCCGATTATGTTTTACGTGCAGCACAATTAGAGGCAGGTAACCATAAACTTGAATTTATTTTCCACCCAACCTCATACTACGCTGGCGAGAAAATCTCCTTAGCAGGCTCTATCCTGTTATTGGCCGGCTTAGGTTTCGGATTTTACTCAGAAGAAAAGAAGAAAAAGAAAGCGGTTAAAGCTTAATTGTTTCTTTAAATAGATTTTCGCCCCGCAGGATACTAATCTTGTGGGGTTTTTGTTTTTTAGTCCTAAGTCCTAAGTCCTAAGTCCTCAGTCTTTAGTCTAAAGTCGATTTCTCCTGCAAATCGTCACCCTGAACTTGTTTCAGGGTCTTTCATGCAAGATAGATCCATGTCTAGCGCAAGTCTTAGTGTGAGGCATTGTGCGGCTGTGTGACTTGTGCTTTTCGAATGTTACTTAATAAAGCACAAGTCAGGCCTTTGCTTTTGGCTATTGGCGCTAAGACTTGCGCTAGAGTTGGTTTTTGTTTTTAGTCCCAAGTCCTCAGTCTTTAGCTTAAAGTCGATTTCTCCTGCAAATCGTCACCCTGAACTTGTTTCAGGGGCTTTCATGCAAGATAAATCTCCATGTCTAACACAAGTCTTAGTGGGAGGCATTGTGCGACTGTGTGACTTGTGCTTTTTGAGATAAAGCACAATTTAGGCCTTTGCTTTTGGCTATTGGCGCTAAGACTTGCGCTAGAGTTGGAGTCCGATCCCTTCCTCCGGTCGTCATCTCGAACGGAGTGCAACGTAGCCGAGAGATCTGCCTCGAGATAGA
>NZ_DJDT01000202.1 GCF_002432345.1 Pedobacter sp. UBA5917 | reverse complement strand
AGAGGTGCTGCAGCGGCGGCCAGCGAATTCGATTTCCTTAACGAAATGAATTTTGTACCCGAAGATACCGACGAGCTCGAAGCAATGGGCGAAATGGGTATTAACGAAGAAGAAAGGGATGAAGAGGAAGAGAGCGAAGAAGACGAATTCGGTGATGAGTTTTCAGACAATGATCACTTTGATGATGATAGCCACAAAGACGACTATTAATCAGCAATTATATTTCTAATTTTAAAAAGCTGTCATATTAAAAGATTTGACAGCTTTTATTTTATACGGATATCGCTATGCTCCATAAAAAAACCTTAATCTCCATTGTTGGCCCTACCGCTATAGGTAAAACGGCTTTAGCTATCCAATTGGCACAGCACTTTGGCACAGAGATTATTTCTGCAGATTCGCGTCAGTTTTTTAAGGAAATGGCAATAGGCACTGCCAAACCGGATGCAGAAGAATTAGCAGCGGCTAAACATCATTTTATAGATTCGCATTCGGTATCACAACTGTTCAGCACCGGCGATTTTGAGGTAGAAGGTTTAAAAACACTTAATGGGATTTTCCAGAATCATGATGTGGCCATTATGGTTGGCGGATCAGGACTTTATGTAAATGCACTTATTAATGGTTTGGATGAAATGCCCGATATTGATTTATCGATCAGGGAAAAATTAAACAAACAGTTTGAAGAAGAGGGTTTAGCGGCAATCCAAACTCAATTGGCAGCGTTAGATCCCGAATATTTTGCCAAAGTAGATCAGCAAAATCCCCAAAGAATGATCAGAGGACTGGAGGTTTTCCTATCAACCGGACAAAAACTTTCGTCTATGTTATCGGCAACAAAAAAAGAAAGGCCATTCAATATTATTAAAATCGGCCTTAATACCGATAGGGCAGTTTTATACGATCGGATTAACCGAAGAGTTGATAAAATGGTTGCAGATGGCTTACTGGAAGAAGTTAGATCACTAACACCTTTTAAGCAATTTAACGCCTTAAATACAGTAGGCTACAGTGAAATTTTCGATTATTTTGATGGAAAGTTATCATTAGACGAAGCCATAGCGGCTATTAAGCAGAATACCCGTCGTTTTGCAAAACGCCAGCTTACCTGGTTTAGGCGGGATGAAGAGATTAACTGGTTTGAGCCTCAACAGGGCCCTGAAATTATAGGTTTTGTAGAAAACAGGATAAACAATAAATAAAAAAGAGTTCCAGAATTCCGGAACTCTTTTTTATAGAAATCTTTAACTATTACTTTGTATCCGGAAATTTCACACCTCTGTACTTAGTAATATCAATTGTTGGTATCGTAGAACCGTATTTTGTATTAATAGCATCGATAAATACATTAGCAATTACTGCATTCCCTCGTGGAGTTAAGTGAATACCATCTAAAGAGAATGCACCACCTGTAATAAATGCCGAATTGATATTTACACCCTGTAAAGCAATGCCTGTTTTAACCTGGTTAAAGTAAGTATAGGTATCAGCTATTGCCAAACCTTTACTTGTAGCCAACGATTTAATGCTGCTGTTATAGCTATCTACATAATCTTTCACTTTAATTACCTCATCTTTATCCAGTACCCAATCGCTGGTAATAGGGTTTAATGGATGTAAACCATAAGGAATAGCGCCCTGACCAAATAAACCGGCCGATTGGAATGGTAAACGGATCAGATCTTCTGCTGTTGCAGCCCTTACCGCACCTGTTCCGGTTTGGATGAATACAGCTTGTGCAGCAGGGTTAATAGCTTTAGCAGCGGCAAGAAGTGCGGGCACAGTAACCGTATTAAAATATGGAATAGCAGTTACATCAGGAATAGTAGCTACAATACCTTTTTGTCCGCCAGCAGTTAATGCATTCAATAAATTAGAATATAATGATGAAAAAGTAACCTTATCTGTTAAAACAGTAGTTGGGTCGCCTGCAATGGTAACCGCTCCGTTTAATGCATAACCTAATACATCATTGTTTCCTAACCAAAGTGAGAAAAAGGTATGATTCCTGCCCTGGATAAACTGAAAATAATTGGTTTTACCTACCTGCGCATCTGTTAACAAACGCTCGAAATACGGATTGGCCGCACTAAAAGTAAGTGTTGGGTCAAAAGATAAATCAACACGCATACCAGGGATACCCAGGTTTTGAATTTCGCCACTATATTTAGTCAAATGTTTTGCCGCATCCCTATAGGCCAGTTTATCAACTACAGGTGTTATGGTTGGTGTACCATTAACCAATGCAGTTAAAGCAACATATCCTGAGCCATTTGATTGCGCATCGCTGAAAAACGGAGAAGTAAATGCTCCACCGCCTACTGTAGCCATTTTCGCCGCAATTAGGTTCGGGTAAGCTACTTGCTGTCCTTCCAGATATAATCCTCCATCAGCAAAACCAGATGTTAAGGAGTTACCTACAGCAATGTATTTGCTAAAATTAGCTTGCCCCGCAGTAGTACCTGCAGGTGTTTCTATTTCTGGTTTGCAGGCCGCTGTAAAAAGAATGGCAGCAGCTACGAAACTATTTAATATATATTTCTTCATTGTAATTTCTCCTACCATTTATAAGTTAACGAAATACCAGGTGCATACACCAAGGTTTTAAATGTACCATCTAAGCCAGTTTCGATATTTTTTTGCTTACGCGATTTAACATCTTCAAAAAAGAAAGATGCGTTTACCTCGAAATGACTGGTTGGGGTATAACCTATACCCGCACTTAAAATATAACGGTCAGCATCTGGTGCCTCAGGCGTTACGTAACCATCCTGAACGGGAGAAAAAGCATAACCTACACCGGCCCTTAAAGCTAACTTATCTGATGCCTTATGATTAATACCCAGTTTAAAAGAAGAACCATCGCGGTAATTACGATCAGATTTTGTTACGAATGATCCGTTAACTTTCTGTGCATAGTTGAATGTTAAATCCTGATATACATGCCATTGTACCCAGCTGGCATCAAATGCTAAAACCGTGCTTTGTGATAATGGAATACCTACACCTAAACTGGTTGTTGCCGGCAAAGGCAATTCTGCATTAAACGTATTTCCGGCAGGAAAAGATGATCTTACTGAGTTTGGAACATCAAATTCTGCAGTACCACCATCCAGTTTGGTAACCACTTTTGATTTATGTACCAGTGCAAATGAGATATTGCTAAGTGTTTTGATGTATAAACCCGCATTCCAGCCATATCCTTTTCCGGTACCATCCAAAGTTGTATGGCCAGAACGGCCGTCAGGAAAATTTACAGGAACTGCACGCTGAAGGTTTACTTCACCATGGTTATAAACAAAACCAGCCCCGATACCAATATGATCGGTAATTTTAATACTAAGCGTTGGCTGAAAATAGATTGCTTTTAGGTTTAATGATGTTAGAGAATATTTACCCGACCAATCGTTTCCCCAATCAACCAAACCGCCAAAAGGAGTATAAACCCCTAAACCCAGCTTCCATCTATTCGATTTCGGCCCCCAAACGGCATAAAACTCGAAAGGTGGGGCAATTTTATTTTTTACATTTTCTGTAACGTTCGATCCGCTTTGCTTAAAAGCCGATTTAAACAATAATGGGTTTACTCCTGCTGAAACTGAGTTTTTCTCTAAGAAAGTTACTGCACCGGGATTGTAAAATACAGAAGCCTCATCTAAAGCCAATGCAGAACCTGCACCTGCCATACCAATTTGTTTCTGACCTTGTAAGTTAACCTGGAAACCCTGCCCCAAAACCCAAAGTGGGGCAGAAAGTAATACGCTCAATAAAATTTTTTTCATTTATAAATGGTTATATCACAAATATATACTATGCTAACATAGCAAACAAATATTTGTTTGTAAGAATTTTGATTGTCTTACGCTTGCGCTGTAGGTCCACCAAAGCCCATAGGGAAAGGCGGTTCTTCCTGCGTTTTGATACGGCCATTTACATTTTCAAATTTCTGAATATTATCTTCAAGCGCTGATAATAAGCGCTTTGCGTGCTCAGGTGTTAAAATAATTCTTGATTTTACCTTTGCTTTGGGAATACCCGGCATCACGCGGATAAAATCCAATACAAATTCGGTGTTAGAGTGAGTAATAATAGCCAGGTTAGAAAAAATCCCCTCAGCAATTTCTTCTGATAACTCTATATTTAACTGGTTTTCGTTTTGTTGTTCTTCCATAATAGTCCAAAAATAAAAAATTCCGCAGCTTAATGGCGGAATTAAAATATAATATTGAAACTTGTTTTGAGTTTAATTAACAACCAGTCTATTCCTAACTAAGAATCCCCCATGTTAAAGTTCCTGATTAACTGGTAGTTCAATTATTTTTAAATGGTAAAATTTTACGTATTATTCTTTCATAGGCATTAGCATATTGCATCATCCCCAAATCGTTAGGGTGTGTACCGTCTATTGTGCTATCATCAGTAAAACCGATATCCTTTGCCCTTAGGATATATAAATTTTTAGTACCCGAATCCTTTAATTTTTGATAGGTATCACTTAGTACCTGAGAAGTCCAGATGTACCTACCGGTTAATTCGCTGTCTAGATTAACCCCAGCTAAACCAGAACTATGTTCTACCAGTAAAATAGGGGTTTTAGGATGTTTTACACTTAAATTTTGAACAGCATTGGTAATACGTTTCTCAATTTCTACAGCAGTATAAACTTTTTTATCATGTAGGTTTGGCTGGCAATCGAGTACAAAAAGCGCGGCATCGGTTTGATTTATTAAATCAATCAATGGGCTCTCTAACCGGCCATTACCTGAAAAACCTAAATTAATCACTGGTAGGTTCAATTTCCTTCCCAGAATATTCAGCCAGGCCATTCCTGGTCTGCTTGCGCTTGCCCCCTGCATAATCGAGGTGCCATAAAATACCAAAGGTGCTTTTTCGCCGGCCTCTTCTACTTTAAATTCATCGCTTACACCTACTCCTATTTTTAACCATTTTGGTGTGTTGTACAGCGGTAGGTATAAGCGGAATTTCTTTATTTTTAATGCTCCATCAAAATTTGAGTAACTATAAATAACCGTGTCTCTAAAACTATATGCTGCTTTTATCCAGTGCCAGTTGTTCTGCATATCCTGAGCATATAAATCCAGTCCACTTACTCCTAATGTGGGCATGTTATCTAAATTTTTCCCACCATTTAGCTGATATTTTACTACAATTTTTCGTGCAGAAGTTTTAAAGTCGAGGTATTCTCCTGCTGTATTTTTTGCCAAGTCCCAAACTTCTTTCCTAACCAATTGCTCAGCTATTGTAGGTAAGCGGTTATAATAATTGGCGCTATCGGTATTTTGCCAGGCTTTACCTTTTAACGAAGCATTGGTAGCGGTTTGCGGGTTAAACCATTTAAAATCACCTTGTGCATAACCGGATTTGCAAAGAAATATACCAATTAGCAATCCGGGCAAAATAATATTTCGCTTCATTTGTTATTTATTAAGTAATGGTTTAACACCTTGTAACATTTCATCCGCTGTAATTTTGGATAAAGTTTTTATCTCAAAACTTTCTAAGGCATTATTCAATTCGTTAAGTGCAACCGTATTTTTATTTTTAACATATAGCAACCTTAATTGGCGTATTTTCTCAAAATCCTGTCCTCCTTCGATCAGTTTCTCAAACCTGACAGATGATAACGGACCAGGGTAAACCTGATAGGTATCGCCAGCAGGCCAGGCTGTGAAACGGGTATCTGTTAATGGATTTTTTGTCCAGCTGTTATAAGCCCAGCGTAAATAACCATCCATGTTTTTATTGGCTGTATACCAGCCCATCCATACCTGCTCAGCTGGTGAAGAAAAACTAAAAGCATTTGGATAAGGTTCGGTACAACAGGTATACCATGTACTTATTTTACCATCTCTATTTCGTTTCTGCAGTATATCTGTTGGAAATTCCCATTTTGAAGCAATACAATAATTATCGATATCTGCTTCAATTTCCTGGTGGTACTCTCCGGCAAGTGCAATTTTCCAATTTGGATCTACACTTTTCAAAAGCTTAATTACTGCCTGCATGGCTTTCATGGGGCGTTCGTCCATAGCAATGTATGTTTTCGAAAACCAGTTTTTCTCTTTTAGGTGTCTGGTAAAATCGGCAAGCATGGTGTTCCAGAATGCATTATACTCAGGTGTTCCGATTGCATCGGTAAAAACTGCTTCCTTTTGAGCAGCTTCGTCCCAATAACTAAAGGCAATTTTCCATGGCACCATACTATAGCAATTAATGCGCTGATTGATACCGGTAGTCATTACAAAAGTGATGTATTTATCAAACAGACTATAGTCATAAACCCAGGTTCCGTCTTTTTCCTTTGTCCATTTGATTAAACTAGGGTAATCATCATAAGTTTGGTGCCCCCAGGGTTCATTTACAATGCTTGCGGTAATGGTTTTCTGCCCGGCACTGGCTAACATAGTGTAATAAGGTTTCATCAGGGCAAAATGTTCGTCGCTCCACAACTTTACCTGATGCGCACGGGCAATAGCAGCGGGGTGCTGCCATAAATCCAGATCATATTTCCATTGAGATGGAGCAGGTAAAGTTTTATCCAGCACCTCGACATTAATAGTCAGATTATATTCTTTTTCGCCTTTTAACTTTACAGTTCCGGTGTAATTCCCGGCTTTTGTATCTCCAGGGACTTTTATACTTAACCAAACAGGCTGTGTATTTTTGACCTCTAGGTTAATGCTGAGTGTTTTTGTATCGATTAGATCCGCCACATAAGATGAATCGAAATCTGCAGGCTTGCGGTAACCACAACCATCTCTAAACTCGTCTGTGATAACGTATTTAACAAATCCAGAAGTGATATATTCTTTTTTTAGCAGATTACCTTTGTTGTCTTTCAGATCGGAAAACTGTATGCTGATGTTACTTTTTTTTGCATTTGTCCAAAGCAATAGCTGAGTGTGGATTTTCTCTCCCTTCCAGGCTTTGGCATTCCACGTATTTTGAATGGAACCTATAGGTGGCACCTCCCTGGCAAACCTGGCATTACTATTTGCGAAACTAATATTCAATCCTCCAGCAGTTTTATTCCAATCCTGGTTTATGGTTTCGGCGTCTGGCAGCTTTCTTTTTTGGAGTGCTAAACTTACGTCCTGAGCAGTAGCTGAGAAGGCAAAAGCCAGTATTAAAATAGTTGATAAAAACTTCATAAACCTAAGGTAATTAAACCTTATAGAATAAGATTAAACGTATATGAAGCTATTTCTGCGCAAACGTTTGATAAATTGTAACGAAATGGATAGGTAAGAAGGTGGATGAGATATTATTGGCAAACAGAATAATTCAGGAATTCAGACGAATTACCAATCTTTTATTTTTTTACAAACATTAGGATAATGCCAACAGTAACTGCAATTTGGCCGATCCAAAAAAGAAACATCCATTTTATGATATCGGCTTTAGAATTTGCAAGATCTTCTTTGGTGGCTAACACTTCTCGTTTATTATCAAATTCAGATTTCACTTCAGTTTTTACATACGAAACCAACTGCTCTGCTTCCTGTTCACCTAGCTTAGCTTTCAAAATCTGAAAAAGTTGAATTTCTGTCACACTCATGTGTTTATTTTTTAATTATTAAAGTTACAAAATCTATTCCAAACAAAAAACCCCGACAAAATGCCGGGGTTTTAAATATTAAGATTAAAATATTAAGCTTCTACTTCTTCTTGTTTCGAAGCCAATAATTTATCGTATTCTTCTTGAGAACCAACAATGATTCTTTCGTAACCACGTACACCGGTACCTGAAGGGATTAAGTGACCAACGATCACGTTTTCTTTCAAGCCAAGCATGTTATCGCGTTTACCTGCAATTGCCGCCTCATTTAATACTTTCGTAGTTTCCTGGAACGAAGCCGCAGAAATGAACGATTTAGTACCCAATGATGCACGTGTAATACCCTGTAGGATAGAACTTGCAGTAGCTGGTCTTGCATCTCTTACCGTGATCTGTTTTAAATCTTTACGTTTCAATTGAGAATTTTCGTCTCTTAATCTACGCAATGAAACAATCTGACCAGGTTTTAAATCATTTGAGTCACCTGCGTCTTCAACAACTTTTTTGTCGTACATCGCATCGTTCTCTTCTGCAAAATCCCAACGATCAACAGCATTGTTCTCTAAGAAAATGGTATCTCCAGGATCTTCGATGTGAACCTTTTGCATCATCTGGTGAACGATAACCTCGAAGTGTTTATCGTTGATTTTCACACCTTGCAAACGGTAAACCTCTTGAATACCATTTACAAG
>NZ_DJDT01000257.1 GCF_002432345.1 Pedobacter sp. UBA5917 | reverse complement strand
AACGCAGTGGAGTGGAGAGATCTACCTCAAGATGAATCACTATACTCATTTTAATGTCCCGTTGAGACCTTTCGATCACTATTTTTAGCCACAAGAGATACGGAAAAGTTAATGTTATAAGAGATCCTGAAATGGATTCAGGATGACGTTTTTCTAGATATGAATTCACTCAATTCGTCATCCTGAACTTGTTTCAGGATCCATCATGCTAATACTGGCCTTAGCCTCCCGCTAAGACCTATTCATACTTATTTTGCCACGGAGGCACGGAAAACACGGAAATCTAAGTTTAAAATACGGATTACTTATTCCATCCGTCATCCTGAACTTGTTTCAGGATCCATCATGCTAAAAAATTCAAAGATCCTGAAATAAATTCAGGATGACGACCACTCTAGTGATGACAAATAGTGCTATAGCTTAATCTTCACCGATAACTTATAAATATCATAAGCTACTTTCTGGATCAGATCAAATTGCTCAGGTATCAGATCTTCGCCTTTTTTAATAGCCAATCCGGTATCATTCAGTCTGATCAACGGAACATTATCTATAGTACTTGTTCCCTGCACCAGATTTTCAATAGCAGTATCCAAAAGGTAATTGGTGTTATTCGCAATCGGCTTTAAACCATCAAAACTTTCAAAAATAAACTCATGTTCTTTATTATACAGCGAAAGCGTGGCCACATACGAAGATAATAAATGGCTTAATGCCGTAAACTGATGCACTTCTTTAATAAATAACTGTTTACTTTTTGGCTCGGAGAACATCCGTTGGAATAAAGACGCCAAATTTGCGGTACTTACATAAACCTCTTTTCGGGCAAGTTTATATTCGGTACGGTTATAGTTTTTTTCGAAATATAGTTTCGTTACCTGCTCGTAGTATGCCTTATTTGCCTTCAGGATATCGAGCATAGCTTCTTTCAGTTTTTCATGCTCCCAGGTTGGGAATAGGGAATAACTGGCCAGCAAAGCAATCCCTGAACCGATAAAGGTATCATAAATCCTTTCGCGTGCCAGTGCGATTGATCCCATACCTAAAAAATCAAACAGGATCAGGATGTAGGGCGTCATAAAAAGTACGCTTACCACATAATTTTTCCGCTGGAAACTATAACAGCCGATCATGCAGATCAACAGGATTATAAACAGTGTATTTTTGTCGTGGATATAAGTTACCACGCCCATACCGATAAACGCGCCAATAGTAGTACCGATTAAACGTTGATAGTTACGCTCTTTTGTTAAACTAAAACCGGGCTTTGAGATGACCAGAATGGTGAGCAAAATCCAGTAACTATGCGAAAAATTAAGCAGCTGGGATACCACAAAGCCCAAAAGCATAACAACCGTAACCCTTAGCGAATGCCTGAAAGTAGAGGAGCTGTAAGTTAAATTCTCGGTAAAGAGTTTAAAATCAAATTTCTGTCTGGTAATAAACTTTTCGGTATCCACTTCTGCCTGACGGATGTCCTTGCTATTCCTTACCTTAAAATAACTGAAAATGGTTTTCACCCGGGCCAAAATGTTCTCGATATTAACTTCGATATTCTTCAACGCAATAATCCCCAGGGTATTATACTCCTGGTTTTGGTTGTTTTTCTCCAGGTTGTTGATTTTGATCTTCAAACGTTCAATTTCAATCAGCAAACGTTTCGAAATTACAGGCGTTCTACCACTTTTTAAACCAAAAGCAATATCGTCCAACGCATAAGAAATCCGTTTGATGGCCATTTCATAATCCGATAATATCCCCGCTTTATCAAACTGATCATGCAGCTGCTGATAATTGTAATAGGTAGACATTACCTGTTCAAAGAGGTCGACCATATCTACAAAAACAAGTAAAAGGAAACGGCCCTCCGGTGTCGAATCCCTTACAATTTCGCGTGTTCTGAAAAGTAATTCCCGTACTGCGTCCTGCTTTTCGTGCACAGAAACCTGGAGCTGTAACAGATCGGAATAGGTTTTATCGTAATTATTGTTCTGATGGTAAAATTTGGCCTTCTCGCGCAAAAATTCTGCAACCTCAATAATCGAATCACTTAATGATTGCTGTACAAGACGGAAGGGACGTAAACGGTAAACAAAATAGCTCAAACCCGTGTACCAAAGACTACCCGCCAGTACCATTACGGCATATAACAACACTTCCTGCCAGGGCCTAACATCATCAATACTCAATACCATAATCAGTAGCACGGCCGTTCCTACGGATGCCGCCCTAAGGCCATAGATGTAGAACATCGAAAAAACAAAGCTTGATATGCCCAGTAAAAAACCGATAAAAAAATGGTTTTTATTGGTTAAACCGGTAATGATGGAAAAGGTAAAGATTAAGGCCGTGGTAATCAGCATGGCATTTCTCCGGTGAACCATAGGTCCCGGACTATCCACCACACTCACACACAATGCCCCCAGCGATAAGGTCATTCCATACTTTAACATACCAAACTGGGCAAGGATTAAAGAGGGGAGCAGCACACCAATAGTAATACGGAGACCGTCGGCAAAATACGTACTCAATAAAAAGTCCTGTATATTTCTAATGGGTTGCCTGATCTGCATGTTACAAAAATAACATAATAGCGAAATTTTTGTTGTGATTAAAATTAAGTTTTTTGCTTTTTTGAAACTTTTAAGCAGAAAAAGATTAAGTGACTGATTGACAAAGCGATAACAAATGTTCATAAGTAATTTAGCAGCTATTGTTAATAACCTCCACCAAAACATCGAATGGGAGATATGAAAGGCAATTTTAAAAATCACAACATGTTGACAAACAGCATTTTTAAGTTAATAACTATGTTCATAAAAACACATACTTTTCTCTTGACAAATAAAGCTTTTCGCACTAAATTAGATCATATCAAATACGAAGTACTTTGAATTCTGACAGAACAAGCCAAAAGAAATAAAGAACCGAAAGGGAAATTATTTCGGATTGTTTACAGGGAAAACGATTGATTTCAGAAAGGGTTAAACCAAGTAAGAATATACATTACCACCGCAAGGTTGGAGGATAAGAAAATCGAACAGGCCCAAACAGAGCTTATGGAAAACTAAGAAGTTTACGGATGGACGAGTTGGAAATAAATTTTCACGGATCGCAAAAGTTGCAAAACCTAACGAAAACGGAAAAATCAAAGTAACAAGAATTAGATGCTTTAAAATACAATTACGGTTGTTTTTAAAGTTAAAACGGGGAACTTAATCGAAAGAAGACAGTCCCCGTTTTTATTTTGCCTCCAGGTGCCGTCACCCTGAATTTATTTCAGGGTCTATAGAACATGAAAGATGCTGATCCCGAACATTCGGGACAGCATGACGATCGCATCAAATAATAGAACAAATTACTAAACATTGAAGAAATATCCTCAAAGGAATTTGCCTTATTTTATCCCTAAAATATTAAATTTACCAAATGGCCAAAAAAGGTAAATCAATTTCCAGTCCGTCAAAAAAGATATTCGTTTTAGATACCTCGGTTATTTTATACGACCATGATGCGGTAAATAACTTCCACGAACATGATGTAGCTATTCCTATTCAGGTTCTGGAAGAATTAGATAATTTTAAAAGCGGTAATGATACGCGGAACTTTGAGGCCAGAAGTTTTATCCGCCTGATTGATGAAACCTCTAAACAAAAGCTCATTAGCGATTGGATTTCGTTAAAAAGTCCTGATTCGGGCAAATTCAAAGTAGTATTGAACGAAAAGCCCTTAACCGTTGATGCAGAAGAAGTTTATGGGAAAGGTAAAACCGATCACAAAATTTTAAATGCCGCATTAAGTTTAAAAGAGGCGCATCCCGATAAAAAAGTAGTGCTGGTTTCAAAAGATATCTGCTTGCGGTTAAAGGCCAAGGCACTTAATTTAAACGCCGAAGATTACGAAACCGGTAAAATTAAAAACGTAGACGAACTTTACGCTGGTAAAACCGAACTAACGAATTTCCCTGTAGAAATTATCGATGAAGTAAAGAAAGAGGCTTTTATTGATGCAACTGAATTAGGTTTGCCACCAAAAAACGGCAACCATTTTTATATTCTTAAAAATAAAAGGAAAACTGCCAACGTATTTTACAACAATAGTTTAAAAACCATTTCGGCGGTTTCTACAGATGCTATTTTTAAGATCAAACCCAAAAACATCGAACAAGCCTTTGCCATCCATGCACTTTTGGATTCAGAAATTAAGCTGGTGAGCATACAGGGTAACGCTGGAACAGGAAAAACGTTATTGGCCGTGGCCAGTGCTTTGGAGCAGCGCAAAAACTTCAGGCAGATTTATGTAACCCGGCCGATCGTTTCGTTAAGTAATAAAGATATCGGTTTCCTTCCGGGGGATGCGAAATCAAAAACGGACCCATTTATGGCCCCAATATGGGATAACCTCCGCTTTATCAAAGAACAGTTTATCGGCGATGATAAAATGTCGGAAAAAATTGATGAGCTGATCAATACCGAAAAAATTGCCATTGCACCACTGGCCTTTATACGCGGCAGAACCCTGACCAAGATTTTCTTTATCATTGATGAAGCACAGAACCTTACGCCGCATGAAGTTAAAACCATTATTTCGAGGGCAGGAGAGCATACCAAAATTGTATTTACAGGCGATATTTATCAGATCGATACCCCATACCTCGATTCAGAAAGTAACGGATTGTCGTATTTAATTGAAAACGCTAAAAATCATCCATTATACGCACACATTACCCTTCAAAAAGGGGAGCGGAGTGAGCTGGCCAATTTGGCTAATGAGTTGTTG
>NZ_DJDT01000260.1 GCF_002432345.1 Pedobacter sp. UBA5917 | reverse complement strand
GGTCGGTTTCTCACCGACCGATAGACTAGTTTAGCTGGTTGGTGTGACACCAACCAGTAGAAACAAAAAAAGCGCTGATTTCAGCGCTTTTTTTATGACTTTACTAATGCCTAGTGGTGCGATTCGGTAGCCTCTGTTTGGTGACCTTCTGTTTCGTCGTGAGAAGCTTTTTCATGACCTGGGAAAATTGGTCTTGTGAAAGCCACAAGCAGGATTAAAACAATAATCCAGGCAGTTAATGGTAATGCCCAAATGCCTTTAGTTTGTTGAACAGGCGCATGTGAATCGTGAGCTGACATATCGAATATTTTTGATTTTAAAATTTATGCTTTGTAATTGTGCGGTAAAGATAATAACAAAATTAAAATAAAAAGATTAAATGGCGATTTGTATACAAAAGCATCAGGATAAAAGGCCAAGCCTTTTATCCCTGCAGATCGTAAATCATTTTTTTTGTACTGTTCATTTTGCTTTTGATGCGGTTCTGATGTTCGAGCAATGCATTGTGCTCATCCTGTATGGCATTGAACATTTCTGCTTTTTTGAAATAGCTGGCTGCTTCTGCAAAATTTTGCTGTTGCTCGGCATGTAAACCCAGACTTTCATAAATATGCGCCTCGCAAACACCGGCAACACTTAAAGCTTTATCAGCGATCTGTTTTACCAGTTTATGCATTTTAAGGGTGATCACCAGTTTTAAATAAGGGCCATAAACTTCAGGAAAATCGGCATCCAGTTCGGTGCAGCGTTTGTAATAGTAACCTGCTGTTTTGTAATCCTTAAAATGATCGTGGTAAATTTCTCCCAGCTGAAAATAGGCCCTGGCATAATCAGGGTCGAAAGAAATAAGCTCATTAAAATACTGAAGTGCTTTAGGCAGTTCGCCCCAGTGCAGTTCTTCAATGGCCTGTAGATATTTTTCATCTACAGTAGTATAAATGTCCATAACGGATATATTAAATTTTGATAAGCGGTAATGGCTTAGCAAATGGGTAATTAAATTGATTTTTGAATTTGGGTTTTATGCTTTGATGGCAAAAACACTAAGGGTTGGGAAGGAAATTTACATCAATACCCAAACCCTTTATGCCACAAGACTGGCTAAAGTGCATTTTTTGGATATGTAGTTGACGTAGCATTTCTTTGAATTTGATGCAAAGATATTTATTTTCAGTGAATTGCAAATATAAAATGATTTTTTTACCTGATTACGTGTGCAAAGTAAACTATCGCGTAGCTAGATATACAGATTATGTTATTTCGATTGAGCGAATGAAACAGGTTTTCGAAGTTTTGTTTGGTATCGATAATTTTTGCAGCTATGAACCAAAAAAGCAATGAAATGCAGATGTCGAAAAAATCGAAACGGCCATTGGTGAGGTGGAATAACTGCATCAACTCTAAGCCAATGGCAAAAACAAGCGGAATAAAAACACAATTGATCCGTTTTTGATAAAGGTTAAAATAGAATTCTTTTGATGTTAAAGTGATGCAGAAAACCCATAAACCTTCTGGTAGCGAATAAATGATGTATTTATTTAGCGGAAGGGCAGCATTGATCGAACTTTTAAGGCCATTGTAGGTTTTAAAAGAGGTAAGGTGGATTACTACTTGGTTGATCAGTGTTTTATCGGTTCTGTAAAATACATAGATAAACAAACTGATGATCAGCGCAAAGAAAATATACCAATAGTGTTTTTTCAAGGCTTAGCGAAAATTAAGATTCTAAAATAAGAGAATGGTTTTAAAACGATTTCTTTTTCCAGCTTAAACTGATCGGTAACTTTGATGTCTTTTATGTAAAATAAAGATTTTAAATGAAGCCATTTTGAACAGAAGTTAAAAATCCGGTCTACATATTTTAAAAAGTTATCAGGGGTGAAATGGTTTAAGATAAACAGTTTTCCGTTGGGTTTTAAAACACGGAGGCATTGTGTTAACAGTTTTTCCGGGTCATCTGCAACAGCAATAACATGCGATAAAATCACGTAATCGAATATATTATCCTTGAAATCTAATTTTTCCCCGTTCATTTGGAAGAGTTCGATATTGTCTGTTTGATTTTTCCTTGCAATATTTAACATCGATGTAGAAATTTCTATACCCGTTATTTTATGGTTTTTATAGAGATAGAAATGCGAACCGTTCCCCACACCGATTTCCAATAAATTTCCATGGGGTAATTGATTGATCTCATTGAAAAATTTTTTCTTCTGGGGTTTAAGAAAAACATCTACCAGTGGATATAAAAATGAAAAGCGGTTATAGAAATTGGTTTGAGCGCTCAATTTTTAGATTTAAGTGTTAAATTTAATCAAAGCATTTTTAATTTGCCGCCTATGCCTTAAAATATGAACAATGGCATGTTCGAGCAGCTGTTCTACATCATACTGCTGCCCCCAGTTGGTATTGATCTTTTTAGCCTGATCAAATTCTTCCATTGTAATGTTGGGATTTCTACTGAAAAAATCTTCATTATATTTAAATGCTTCCCGCAGCCTGGAAATGTAATGTTCTACTTGGTCAAATTGTAATCTTTCAGGTCTAATGCTTTCTATGCCGATAGAATTTTCGATATAAACCGCATAACTGAACATCGAAGCGGTTACATGGGTTAAAATGGTTTGGATAGAAATACAATCTGTATTTGTGCTTATTGGCTCAATGGTGCGAAGCAGTTGTTGCTGGCTGATTGGTTCGATTACATCAATCAATTCATTAACTGCTTTTTTATACTCATCTATCAGGGCTGCAATGGCCCTGGTAAGGTTGTTGTTTTCCATCGTTAATCAAATATAATGCTTTATGATGAGTTTGTTTTTTGGTCGGCCGGAGGGTAATCCCCACCGATATGTAAAAGGATTTCAAATCCAGTTCAAAAGACGGGATTACAAATCCCGAATAACAAGATTCCGACTGGCAGATTGATTTAGGTGAGTATATCCGCTATTGCAATAACTAAAGGGAAATAGGTAAGTAAAAGTAAGGCTGTAAAATCTTTACGTTGCTGTCCTTTATGGGTAAGAATAAAAACAAGGAATATGATACTGGTAAAGGCTATCGCGGCAAGCATGAGCAATAACATTCCTGCATTTGCAGCGCCACAGCTTTTTTTTAATGGATTTGCCGGAGTGTGAAAAGAGCTAATGCATAGGTACCAAAGGCCGAAGTACGGTAATAACAAAATAAGAGCGATATAACGCCTTTTGATGAAATCGAAAATCATAATCGTGCATCCATATTTGAAGGGATCCTGCAGGTTTAATACATTATTTTATAAAAGGTAACCAGTTGTATCGTAGATTTTAGTTTATTGATAAAGGATTTCAAATCCTTAGTTCGTAAGACGGGATTACAAATCCCGACTGGCGGGAGCACTTTTGATTTAGATCTCTCCATTCCGCTGTGCTTCAGTCGAGATGACGTTTTTTCTGTTAAAGAATCAAAAATCCCAGCTAACAAAATTTAAGTAAGCATATCGATTATTCCAATGTAGATCGGTAAAGGAATAATAGCTGAAATAACCATGAATTCTTTTTTGGACCGGCCTTTACTTACCAGGGTAATGATCAGGAAAGTGACAAAGTAGATAAAAGTGAGAGATAGGATGCTTACAATCATACCAAAATCGGGCATGCCACATCTGGGTTTTGTACTTACCGGCAGGGTATGAAAAAATATGAAAGTATATATCCAGCTAACGATATAAAAGACTAAGAATATTAATGAAATTATCCTTCGCCATATAAATGCAAGGATGGGATTTACGATTTCCATTTACCTCTTTTATTCTTAATGCGGGGAACGTAAAAAGGTAACCAAAGTGTTGGTCAGGATTTTGATCCCTAAATAAGTTATAAAGGATTTCAAATCCTTAGTTCATAAGACGGGATTACAAATCCCGACTAGCGAAGTCCCTTATTTCGAGCGGAGTGCAACGTAGTCGAGAACCACGGAGTGCTCAGCGAAGCTAAATCTGCTGCAATAGATATCTCCGTTTCACTGCGTTTCAGTCGAGATGACGATTCTATTATAATAAATCTTTAATGATTTTTTCGATTGACAAACCTTCGGCTTCGGCGCGGTAATTACGTACAATACGGTGGCGTAAAATAGGTTCGGCAACGGCTTTTACATCTTCAATATCAGGCGAATACTTTCCGGTTACGGCAGCATGGCATTTTGCACCCAATACCAAAAACTGCGAAGCACGTGGGCCTGCACCCCAGCTGATGTATTTGTTTACTGCATCAGTAGCAAATTCGGTATTCGGACGGGTTTTTGCTGCCAGTTTTACTGCATATTCCAGTACATTGTCTGTAATAGGAATATCGCGGATCAGTTTCTGGAAATATTGGATATCATCTGCATGGATAATCTTCTGCAGCTGGATAGTTTTATTACTGGTGGTGTTTTTTACGATGTTCAATTCATCTGCAAAAGCAGGATAATTTAACTGGATATTGAACATGAAACGGTCTAACTGGGCTTCGGGTAGGGGATAGGTTCCTTCCTGCTCAATCGGGTTTTGTGTGGCCAGAACGAAAAATGGTTTTGGCAGAACATGTGTTTGTCCGGCTGCTGTTACCGATTTCTCCTGCATGGCCTCTAAAAGTGCGGCCTGGGTTTTTGGAGGGGTACGGTTAATTTCGTCGGCGAGGATAATATTGGAAAAAACAGGCCCTTTTATAAATTTAAAGTGCCTGTCTTCTCCTAAAATCTCTGCCCCAATAATGTCACTTGGCATTAAATCGGGCGTAAACTGGATCCTGTTGAAATCGAGGTCTAAAACAGACGCCACGGTTTGTACAAGTAAAGTTTTAGCTAATCCGGGTACGCCAACCAACAAACAGTGTCCGTTGCTAAAAATGGCGATTAAAACAGATTTTATGATGTCATCCTGTCCAACAACTACCTTGCTTATTTCGGCTTTAATATTGTTGAAAGATTGGTGAAGTGCATCAACAGCTTCTACTTCGTTCTTATACTGCATTGGTGTTATTTTGCGGCTGTGGTTTTAGTCCAGATTTTTAATTCATCACAGGTATTAAATTCGTCGTCGATTTTAATGTAAGTATTTTCGCGGCGCTTTTGAAACCATTCGCTTAAAGTACGATTAATTTTATCACTTTGTGCAGCATCCCTGATTTTTGGGAAATCCTGTTTCATATTTGCCTTGTGCGGAGGTATTTTCGATTTTAGATATAAAATGCGGTAACCCTGTTTTCCATCAGCCGCAGTAAATAAGTCAGGTTTGGAAACACCACCGATTTTCATGCTGTCGATTACCAAAAACACCGATGGATCCAATTTATCAACCGGAATGAAAGTACTTCTTGCCTGAACATTTTCAGCATTCAGCATCATACCACCATTATATTTAGTTTCTTTATTATCTGAGTACAGGTTTGCAGCAGCAGCAAAGCTTAATTTTTTGCCGATAATGTTATTATAGATACTATCTGCATGAAGTTTTAAACGGGTTAAACTTTCGGGCGTGGTTTTAGGCATAATTAAGATGTGCCTAACGTGCACCTGCTCACCACGGCGCTCCAATACCTGTAAAAAGTGGAAACCATAATCTGTTTCGAAAACAGGTGAAATTTCCCCCGCTTTTAATTTAAAGGCCCATGCGGTAAATTCTTTTACCATGGTATTTCTGTCGATAAAACCATAATCACCACCATCAGCTGCCGAACCCGGATCTTCTGAATAGGTTTTTGCCAAAACGCCCATATCTTCTCCAGCTTTAACCCTTAAGCGTAATGATTCGATTTTATCACGGAATTTCTGTTTCTCGGCCCTGGTTAACTGTGGGTTTAAAATTACCTCACCAACTTCAACTTCGGTATTAAATTCAGGGATGCTATCGCCCAATGATTTGAAGTATTTTTCTACTTCCATTGGCGTAACATTGATGTTTTCTGTAATTTTTTGCTGCATTTTCTGCGCAATCAATTCATCTTTTACCGATGGTCTGATCTCATCTTTATACTGAAGAACCGATTTGTTCAAAAATTGCTCTAAACGCTCCTGACCGCCCGCGCGCTGCATACTGTAACGCATACGTTTGTTCACCTCATCGTCAACCGCACCATCCTCAACCATTACCGAATCGATTTCGGCCTGTTGTTTAAGCAGTTTCTGGGTTAGGGTCTGCTGTAAAATTTTACATTTGATCTCATCATTGGGCGTATTTCCCTGATAAAGATATTGTGTGTATTGTTGGTTCAAATCTGATAGCAGGATAATATTATTTCCTACAACAGCAGCAACTTTATCTACAGTATGCTTTTGTGCATAACTGTTTAAAAACAGGCAAATTAAAGCGGTTGCTACTAAAAAAACTTTCTTCATTCTATTTGTTATATTTTGCAAATTTAATATTTATGGTCAACTCTATCAGTTTGGTTATAACCTGGCGAGTTTTTTAAGCTCATTTTCGTTAATCCTTACCTGATATTTCTGTTTAAGGCTTTTTAGCCATTTTTCTTCCAAACTTTGTTGATAGTCGGCAATTACTTCACCCCTAACTTCGTTTAAAGGTTTATTATAGTTTTTTTGATTTTTGGTGTAAAAATCATTTATCGCCTGATCATCTTCCTGCGCTTTGTTCCAGATTTTCTGTTCCGAAACGTTGAACATTAAAACACCTTCGCGGTATTCGTTCAATAAAAAATCACGGTCTTTATTGCTTACCCCAACTTTTTTATGTGTCGTTAAGGCGTCCTCATAGGTTTTGATCTCCTCCTGATAGCTGGCACTTTTATCAAGTCCCATATCGCGGGCATCCAAAACTTTAAGTTTAAAATTTATGTAAAGGTTCAAATAGCTTTGCAGGGTATCATAAGCCACACTGATGTTTCCGTTATGGCTTTTTTTGTAAGCCCACATAAACTCCCTGGCGCTTATCGATTTACCGTTAACCACAGCAACATTCTGTGCATACGAAACGCCGTACATCAAGCTGAAAACAAATAAGCAATAAGCTTTCCTCACACAGAGCACTCTATAAATTTTAAGGGATAAAAGTAACAATTAGCGGCGCTATTATAAGATATTTAACTAATTTTAACAGAAATTATTATCCTACAAAAATACGAATGGAAAACCAGGTTACCAACAATGCGAATGCTTTACGTTTATTTTTTACCGATGAGGTTTTCGTGGTGAAAGATGAAAGTGTAGAAATTCTGCCTTTACGTAATCCAGAGCCGGTTTTTGCGGCCGAAAATGTTGCCATTGTAGCAGAAAAGGAAATGGTTTTAAATACAGAAAACATCCAGATTCCTGAAATTAAATCTACACAGATACCAAAAGTTTATCCCCAAGCACCTGAAATTCCGCGTATTGTGGAGGAACCGAAGCCCGAAAAAACGTTTAAATTTTTGGGCGGGAATAAAAAAATGGTACTGATTTTGGTGAACGATCAACAGCATGATGTGAGTACTGAACAGGGGAGGGAACTGCTGCGGAAAATTGTTAAGGCGGTTGATCTGGGTACACCCGATTTTGCCCTATTGAACTATGCAAACTATAAAGGAACAGATTATGTGGAACTGCACCGTTTTTTCAAACCTGTTATCATGTTATCTTTCGGGGTAGAGGTTGCAGAACTAAAACTGGACCTTAGCTGGCAGAATGAAATCATCATGCACGAAAGCACCAAAATTATCTTCGCGCCAAACCTCCATCATCTCGATAGTGATATCACAGCCAAGAAAACCCTTTGGGGGCATCTGCAGAAGATTAAATAAGGACTTGGTATTGTAGTATCAAGTATCTAGAATCAAGTACTGAGTATTGTATTCGAATTTTACTCCAAAACCTTAAGCCTTATACCCTAAACCTTTTACCTCTTTTAAAATGAAAAAACTTGTATTTGCTACCAATAACCAACATAAAACAGAAGAAATACGTGCCGCGCTGGAAGGTGAATATGAAGTACTGAATTTGGAAGACATTGGTTGTTTTGTGGATATTCCTGAAACATCTGATACTTTTGAAGGAAACGCCAGCTTGAAAAGCGGTTATGTTGTTGAGCATTTTAACCTGGATTGTTTTGCTGACGATAGTGGTATGGAAGTAGTTGCTTTAAATAACGAACCAGGCGTTTATTCGGCCAGATATTCGGGAAGCAGGGACAGTGCGGAAAATATTAGGCTCGTTTTAAAAAAACTGGAAGGAAACAGTAACAGGAAAGCCCGTTTTAAAACTGTGATTTCGCTGATGCAGGATGGACAGAACCATATTTTTGAGGGTGTGATCGAAGGTACAATCAGGGAAGAGATCTCCGGATCAAAAGGCTTTGGCTACGATCCAATCTTTCAGCCCGATGGATACGATATCACTTTTGCCGAAATGGATATGGACCTGAAGAATAAAATCAGCCATAGGGCAATTGCGTTGAAGAAAATGATGATGTTTTTGAAGGGCTCTTGAGTACCGTCACCCTGAATTTATTTCAGGGTCAATTAGAGAGAAAGATGTTTGAATAAGTTTTTAATGAGGGATAAATCGTCATTTCGACCGTAGGGGAGAAATCTATCAGCGATTTATTTAACGTGATCGTCATGCTGAATTTATTTTATTAGCTGTTTTTATTGTTTTTAAATGTCTAATAGCTACTTCGTGGTCAGCATCTTTCCTGCAAGGTAGACCCTGAAATGAATTCAGGGTGACGACTCTAAGAATAAATTACATTTTACCAACCAATTTTTTTACCTGGGTAGTATCTTTTTTCACCTGAACGGTATCTTTTTTAGGTAAAATGGGTTTAATGCCGAAGTTCGCAGTATCTGCCGGTTTATTTTGGGGCAGTTTTTTATCCAGGTTTAAGCTGTCTTTACCTAGTGTAGTTTTGGGTTTGGCAGTAGGAACGGTTGATGCCGGTTTGGCTGCAGGGGTATTTGTTTTTGTGCCCGCCACCGTTTTACCGGCAACTGTTTTTGCCTTTATTTTGGGCTTAGGTTTTCCGGCCGAACCAACTGCATCTTTCTTCGATTTTGGCCGTTCGCTTGGTTTCCATGAAAAGCCCTTTAAGGCATGGTCTTTTGCAATTTCATTTTCCGGATTTAAGGCTCCCTCAACGCCTTTGATATAAACAATATTTTCTATTGCGTTTTCCTTGTCCTTAAAAATAAATTTTATCCTGCTGCTCAGTGTCTGGTTCATTTCTTTGTAAACCTTCGTGCTGTCGTCCTGGGTGTAATAAATGCTTTCTGCGTTACCGTCAACATACATTGTTTTTAGTTTTCCGTTATAAAAGAAACCTGTCATTAACCGGCCTTTTATCTGGTTAAACCTTAACGAATCGGTTGGGGTATTTACCAAAAAGGCATTTCTGATGGCCTGTAGGTTATTTAGCTTCTTATTTTTGAACTGCACATAAATGGTATCGCCAACCTGTTGCGAACCTTCCGACCATATAATAGGATTGCTGTAACAGCGCAGAGTAGAATCGGCACTGGTGTAAAAAAGACTATCGGTTTTGGCCTGTATATTCGTTTTAAAGATCTTAACACCGTGGTAGGCCTTAATAATACGCGATTGAACGGTATCGGCCGGATTAAATTTAGCAGTATCGTTGGCTTTGCCCAATTTTAAATTTCCGATAGCTTTTGTTAAACTATCTTTAACACCTGGTTTTATTAATTTTTTCTGCAGACTATCAATTTTTGCCTTCGAAAGGTCTTTAACAATCGGAGCTGCTTTTTCGCTTACCTTTTTCTGTAAACTATCGATCTTTGTTTTCGAAAGGTCTTTTGCAATAGGCCCTGCCTTATCCAGTATCTTTTTCTGCAGGCTATCTGTTTTGAGTTTAGGCAGGTTTTTGATAATAGAATCGGCCTTACCCTTCAAAACATTGCCCTTTTGCAAACTATCCAGACTAATTTTAGGCATTCCTTTACCAAGTGAATCTACTTTCGTTTTTAAACTATCAAGGCTTTTATCCTTTAGGTTTAACGCATCTTCAATTTCAGCCTCACCTTTACCCTTTTTCTTTTTCCTGGCCGCATTCCGTTTGTTCCTGTCGTCTTTTTGAGGGGTCTGGATTTCAGGTTTCTCCTTAGGTTCCGATTTTTCTTTCTTTCCTCCGTCTTCATCGTCTTCTCCAACCTGATTATCAGCCTTAATCGAAATTTTAGGGATCAGTTTTAAGTTTTTTTGCAATACCATCTGCGTTTCCAGGGTATCTGCACCCATCCATAAACTATCGGGCCTTTTTTTATTCTTTACCATCACCGAATCTTCGGTACCAATACCCAGATAAGCATTTCTGGTTACCAATGTCCGCTGATCTACTTTATAATAATAACCTAAATCGCCGAACATTTTCATCTTATCTTTCGTATCAGAGAAAACAATGTTCTTAACCGCTTTACCAACTCCCTGCTTACCAAAATAATATAAACTATCTCCCTTTAAAGATCGTGTGCCTTGCGTATAAAGATTTTTCTTGCCAAAAAAGGCGTCTTCCGTTGTGGTGTTGTACTGGCCATTTTCGGTGTACAGGTTGTCATCTTTGCCTTTGATATTGGTTGGACCATAAAAGTAGGTCCATTTATTTTTAGTGTTGTAACTCATCGTATCAGATTTGATGGTTGCCTGCGGTGTAACCACCACTACATCATATCTAAAATATGCATCGCTACCTTCGCGGCTGTAGCCCTGACTAAAATAATAGCCATTTTTACTGGTTACTATTACTTCTTTATTTACAATTTTACCACCACTGGTGTAAGTTCCAATTTTACTCAGCGTATTATAATCCAAAATATTGGTGGTTAATGTAGAGCTAGAATCTTTCATTATCACATTTCCGGTTAAATGCGCATGTTTTTTATTCCCGTCGTATTCTAGTTGATCAGAATAAATATTTGTGAGGCCCTGGTTGATGTGCACATTTTTGTAGGCCTCAAAATAGTTCCGCTCACTATAAAAAATAGCACTATCGCATGTTAAAGTAGCGTTGTCCTGTTGGAAAACAGGATTCCGTAAATAACTAACCTTGTTTTTAACATCGCCTGTTATTTTGGAGAATGATACAATTTTAATTTTTGAAGCAGGTTGCTGACCGAATAAAAATACCGGGCTGATTAAGAGAAATAAAAAGACAAATAGTTTTTGCACACTACAAAGTTAGTTTTTTGTTCCGAACGTTCGGAATACCAGTTAAAATTAAATATTTTTGGTGGATGTTACCCCTACGGCAATTTCAGGATTTTATTGAACAACAACAGTTGTTTGTGAGTGGTAACAGGATTCTTTTGGCCGTAAGTGGGGGTAAAGATTCGGTATTAATGTTGCATCTGTTTAAAGCAATAGGCGTAGATGTTGGCGTTGCACATTGTAACTTTAATTTAAGGGGCGATGAGGCACAACGTGATGAAAGTTTTGTTGCGCTATTGGCCAAAAATTTAGGGTTACCTTTTTATGTAACGCATTTTGATACAAAAAAATATGCGGCAGAAAATAAAATTTCTACGCAGATGGCCGCCCGCGATCTCCGTTACAACTGGTTCGAAGAAATCAGGGTTAGGGAGAAATACGATTATATTGCCCTGGCGCAACATCAGAACGACGCTGTAGAAACAGTACTGATTAACCTTACACGCGGTACAGGAATAAGCGGTTTGCATGGTATTTTGCCAAAACGCGACCGCCTGATCAGGCCATTGTTGTTCTTAAACCGTCAGCAGATCGAAGAAGCTGTAGCGGCAGAACATCTTGATTTTGTAGAAGACAGCTCGAATGCCAGTACCAATTATACCCGTAATAAAATCAGGTTGCAGGTTGTTCCGCATCTGCAGGAAATTAACCCGAATTTAGAAAAAACCTTCGCCGAAAATATTGCCCGTTTTGCAGAGCTGGAAACTTTTTTAAGCGTACAGGTACAGCAACTAGAGACTGAGATTATAACCAAAAGAACCGATGGGATTTATATCCCGCTGGAGGAGATCGCGAAATTAAATCCACAGAAACTACTGCTTTACGAACTTTTGAAGCCTTTTGATTTTGGGGAAAATGTAGTGCACGAAATTTTGGATAGTTTAAAGGCCCTGAGCGGAACACATTTTTTTAGTTCAACACATCAGGCCATTATTAACAGGAATGATCTGGTAATCGTTGAAAAAAACAATCTGGTTAATACCAACCAGTTTATCCATCCAACAAACGAAAAAATTGTGTTTGCAGGTCATGAAATCTCGTTAAAGTATACGGAAGAGATAAAATTCGGAAATGGGCCTGACAAGGCTTTTGTAAGTGCAGATAAGTTGATTTTTCCGCTGATACTGAGAAACTGGCAAAATGGCGATAAATTTATTCCTCTGGGGATGCGGAATCCAAAGAAAGTAAGTGATTATTTTATTGACGAAAAAGTTCCCTTACATTTGAAAGCCAGCACGCCGATTTTGGTTAATGGAAATGGCGAAATCATCTGGATTGTGGGGATGCGGCAGGATAACCGATATAAATTAACAACTGCAACCAAAAAAGTTGCTATATTCGAACTCAAAATTAAATAAGTGGAAAGCAGATACGCCTATATCGAAAAACAGTACATCGGCCGCGATTATGTCCGCATTTTCATCCGTTTGATTATGGCTGCATTCTGTTTTGCGGCTTATGTTTACGAGCGCGACCGTGATAACACCCAGGATCTGTTCCTCGTGGTGGGCTTTGGCATTATCGGTGTTTCCATGTTATTGCTTTTCCTGATCCAGTATAAAATTGTAGTGGATAACGGCAGCATGATTTTGGATGGGCTTTGGACCACCAAGCGTGTTAAAATAGATTTAAACAGCATTGTTGACGTGCGTAAGGCAACTTACAGCCGTTATTTTTTCAATAATCCGGTGTACAACCTCCACACCAAAGGCACCATCCGTTTTTACTCATCGGGTAAAGATGCCGTGGTTTTAACCGATCGTGATGGTTTGGAGTATTTTATCGGTACACAACGCCCAAATGAACTCTTTTTGGTGATAAAAGAAGAGATGAGAAACCTCAAATAATAAATTTCTTTTTTCTGCGGAAATATCTACTTAATACCTAGTCTTTATTATTGCAATAGGCCGACATGCATTATAGATTAAAATCGGGTACATTTGCGGTAACAACAATACGTTTATAATGAAGATAGGAATTGTTTGCTACCCCACTTTTGGCGGTAGTGGAGTAGTTGCAACAGAACTTGGTAAAGCACTTGCTAACGAAGGGCACCAGGTTCACTTTATCACTTATAGTCAGCCGGCCAGGCTTGATTTCTTTTCTGAAAACCTTTTTTACCATGAGGTTTCGGTAAGGAATTATCCGCTTTTTGATTACGCCCCTTACGAATCGGCATTGGCCAGCAAAGTGGTAGATGTTGTACGTTTTGAGCAGCTGGATGTATTGCACGTTCACTATGCCATTCCACATGCTTCTGCAGCCTTTATGGCGAAGCAGATTTTGGCCAGTTATGGCATTCATATCCCGGTGGTAACCACCCTTCATGGTACCGATATTACTTTGGTTGGGAAAGATCCAACCTATAAACCTGTGGTAACTTTTTCGATCAACCAGAGCGATGGTGTAACAACTGTTTCGGACGATTTAAAAGAAGATACCTACCGTCATTTCGAGATTACAAAAGAGATTAAGGTAATTCCTAATTTTATAGATTTTAGCCGTTTTAGCTTACAGGCAAAAGATCACTTCAAAAAAGCAATTGCACCCAATAACGAGCGGATTTTAATCCATACCAGTAACTTCAGGAAGGTAAAACGTACCGAAGATGTAATTAAGATCTTTGAAAAGGTACAGGCAGTAATCCCATCCAAACTGTTAATGGTTGGCGATGGACCTGAGCGTGTTTATAACGAGCAGCTTTGCCGTTCGCTCAATATCTGCGAAAATGTAAGGTTTTTAGGTAAACAGGATGCGGTAGAAGAGATTCTGTCTGTTTCAGATCTGTTCCTGATGCCTTCTGAATCGGAAAGTTTCGGTTTGGCCGCTCTGGAAGCCATGGCCTGCAAAGTGCCGATTATCACTACTAATGCAGGTGGATTGCCTGAACTTAATGTAGATGGCTTTTGCGGTTACATGAGCAATGTTGGCGATGTTGATGCAATGGCAGCCCATGCGATCGAAATTTTGAAGGATGATGAAACGTTGAACCGTTTTAAAGAAAATGCCTTTACCAGGGCACAGGATTTTGACCTTAAAAAAATTCTGCCAGAATATATCAATTATTATAAAGAGGTGATCGAAAACTCTTTACAAGCTAAGTATTAATTACTAAGCTTTGTTTTTTATATAAAGTTTTGCAGTATAAATATTGCAAAACTTTTTTTATGTCCGATTTTACGGTAAGGTTAGGTAATTGTTAATATTTAACAAAACAAAACTTTCTCAAAATCAAATGATTATAAATCGTATCTTTGCGGCTCGAAACGGTTTTGCAAATGAAAATTTCTAAAATAGTTTCAACAAAATTAAAAAGAGGTTAGCCCAATGAAGAAAATAGTTGATTACAGAAAGCTTTTAAACGTAGATAAAAATGCTGAGTTAAAAGAGCTTAAATCAGTGTACCGTACACTGATGAAAGATTGTCACCCTGATAAATTTCAGCAGGAAGAAGAGAAACTGGATGCAGAAGCAAGAAGTAAAGAAATTATCGAAGCGTACCATTTCTTGGTGAGCATTGCGCCTGAAACACGCGAACAGAATATCGAAACTTATACACAAACCACAACTTTGTCGAATATCCAGGATTTTGAATATAAACAATCTGTTTTAAACATCCAGTTTTTTGATGGAAGTGCTTACGAGTATTTTGATGTGCCAAGGGCAATTTACATCAAACTGGTAAATGCTGATTCGCCGGGCCGTTTCGCCCGCCGCCATATTTTTAACGAATTCCCTTACCGTAATGTAGCAAGGGTAGCAGAACCTGCTTAAAATCATTAATAAACATATAATAGAAGAAGGTCCCGATGAAAATCGGGACTTTTTTTATTCCCTGATATCTAAAAAAGTTAATTTTTCGGTCTCTTCTGCCTCTTTTAACTCTGTTTTTATTTCGATATGGTTTTCTTTTCTGTTTGATGGGGGAATTGGAACACCTCCGCCTAACCCAATGGAAGCTAAAAAGATCAGCAATGCCAATCCCATTAGCCTTATGGCTTTTTTAAAGTACTGCATTTTTTAGAAATGATGATTTCATGGTCGTTCGACCAATAGATCTGTTAACAATTAATTGAATAACCTGATATTAGGCTCAATTTTTTACTGGATCTATTTCTAAAGGATAGTTTAAGGCTGCTTCCTGAACAAAAAAGCTGGATGTGCCTGGTATGGATAAGACTGCTTTGGTAAGTTGTGTTAACTTGGCGATTAACAATCTGTTAAAAGTTAAAATTTGTGCAAAGTATTCTTTTATGCAAGCTGCAGTTCTTTTTAGTGCTTTCTGGAATACGGCTGGTGCAAAGGAATTTTTACGTTTTTGATCAACCCATTCTGTTTGAAAAACCGGGTTATTCTGGAAAATAAATGAATTGGAAATACTGTTCGAAAAGGTAAACAAACTCACAAACAGTGCAAATATTATTGCCCATTTCGAGTGTTTCTGTCCGGAGTATGTTGATTTACAGTTCATTTTCTTTTTTAAAGGTAAGGATATTTTGATTAATCTGCTATATGCAATCGATCCGTCATACTGAACTTGTTTCAGTATCCATTATGCTATAAAGACCCTGAAATAAATTCAGGGTGATGATCGCGGGGGAAGTTTCTTGAATGAACTTGTTTTATCGTTCCGTCATACTGAACTTGTTTCAGTATCCATTATGCTATAAAGACCCTGAAATAAATTCAGGGTGACGATCGCGGGGGAAGTTTCTTGAATGAACTTGTTTTATCGTTCCGTCATACTGAACTTGATTCAGTATCCATCATGCTATAAAGACCCTGAAATAAATTCAGGGTGACGGTCGCGGGGGATTTCCGTCATACTGAACTTGTTTCAGTATCCATCATGCTATAAAGACCCTGAAATAAATCCGATAGCTATCGGATCAGGGTGATGATCGCGGGGGAAGTTTCTTGAATGAACTTGTTTTATCGTTCCGTCATACTGAACTTGTTTCAGTATCCATTATGCTATAAAGACCTTAAACTAAATTCCGTCGTTATCAGCTTGGGGTGGTGTAACTATAACTTAATCCTCTTCTATAGTATCGAATAAATCCTCCCAATTAGGATTGCTTTCGTTAATAAGATTTATTTTCCATGCTCTTTTCCAATTTTTTAATTGTTTCTCTTTTGCAATGGCTTCCTCGATAGAATCAAATTGTTCGTAATAAACGAGCTTGTTGCAATTGTATTTGGCCGTAAATGAATTTGGTGTTCCTTTTTTCTGTGCTCTACTATTCTGAAATACAATTCTGAGGTTACTCCAATATACAGGACGGTGTGGGTATGATTGGTTAAAATGTAAACGCAGCCACCTCGCTCCATGATTCGGTTGTGATAAGTGTTTCCTCTGAATAGACCCTGAAACAAGTTCAGGGTGACGACTCTTATTCAAATATACAATTAGTTTTTCACTGCATAATATTGAGCTTGTTTCGGTATCTATCAAGCTGTTAAGACCCTGAAATAAATTCAGGGTGACGGTAGCGGGGGAAGTTTCTTTATCGTTCCGTCATGCTGAATTTATTTCAGCATCCATCATGAAATTTAACCATTCCTAGTTATTCAGCATCGGTTTAAATCGGTTATCCTTATTCCTTAAATCCAATCCACCTTCGTAAACAGATTTTAAGTTAATGAGGTAGAAACTCCAGCCGTTATGGCAACCCAAACGGATATTTCTTTTAGAATTATCGTCTTCTGGGATATTTTTTTGGGTAAGCTCTACAACAACGTACTCAAATTCTTCGCGGAGTTTAATATCAACCAAACAATTGCCTGCAAAAGTAAACTGGAATTCATCTTTACCGTTTGCTTCGGTTACGGTTCCATTCTCGATATCATCATAAAGATACCAGATCCATTTGTACCGGTCGCCTTTAAGCGCATTTTGTGATTTGCTCAATAAAACACCATTTTCATCGGTGAATGAAGCATCACTTAAAAACCATTTTTCAATTTCGCTGGCCTGTGACCAGGCATTGTAGATTTCTTCAAGCTTTGCTTTAACTGCAATCCTGATCGTGAATTTTGTCCAGTCAAAGTTTTCCATAACCTGATTTTAGGATTTAATTAAAAACTAAACACACCGGCGAACCGACTTCGATCCTTTTGCCGCTATCAGTTAATTTCCCTGTGGTTTTATCACGGTTCAAAATAACAACGTTGTTGCTGTATTGATGTCCGATCAATAAAAACTTACCGGTTGGATCGATGGTGAAATTTCTTGGCCCTTTACCCAACGTGCTTACCGTTTCGATGAATTTCAACTTTCCGGTAGGTAAAACGGAAAAAGTTGAAATGCTGTTCGCATCACCACGGTTGGTTTCGTATAGGAATTTTCCGTCGGCAGAAACATGGATGTCTGCCCCGTCAATCCTGCCGGTAAAATCCTGTGGCGTGGTGCCTATTTCCTGGATTTTGGTTAAGCTGCCGTTTGTGTATGCAAAAACGGTAATGCTGCCATTAAATTCGTGCGCTAAGTAGGCAAATTTACCATTCGGACTAAAAGTAATATGCCTCGGACCGGTACCGGCATTGGTTTTAAGCACCGATTTAACCGTTAATGTTTTTTCTTTCCCGGTTGGATTGTAGTTATAAATATAAGTTTGATCTTCTCCCAGATCGTTAACAATTAGATATTTATGATCTGGTGTAAATACAGTCATGTGTACGTGCGCACTTTGCTGCCGGCCTTTAGGGTCGATGCTTTTTCCGGTATGTTTGATTACCTGGCCGGCTTCGGTTAAGGAACCATTTGCATTGCGTTGGAATACGGCCAAGCTACCACCGCTATAATTAGCCACAATTACGTTTTTGGCATCGGCTGTAATGTAACATGGATCGGCACCATGACTATCAACCTTGTTTATAAAAGTTAAATTGCCAGTGGCTGCATCATATTTAAATGCACTAACGGTACTGGCAGCTCCTGTTTCATTAACGGCATAAATATATTTTTGATCTGTAGAAATGGCTACATAACTCGGACTTACAGTGTTTTTGGCAATACTTTTTATCGATGTTTCTGCTGTTGAAGTATTGAAATTATAGGTATAAATCCCTTCACTTTTTCCGGGTGCAGTGTAGGTGCCCACAATGAGGTTGTAATTGCTTTTTTGGGCGAATGTTAAAGTCGATAGTATGGTTAGTACAAACAGTGAGCTAATTTTTTTCATAAAAAGGATGATGTTGATTTTAACAAATATGGGAAAATTTTAATGCAAACGGAATACTGTAATTCCAAATAAGAGTAGGTGTGATAG